>DQCG01000053.1 GCA_003533825.1 Phycisphaerales bacterium | reverse complement strand
GTTCCAAACAACGCAAATGGCTCAGATAATTGATCATATATTTAGTGTTTGTGTTTGATTTTGTGCTCTGATTGCTGAGTTTAGACCAAGAGTTTTGCAAAATTGAAGTTAGGCATATATTATTTCAGAAAATCAGTTTCTCGATTTTCTGAAAATAATTAGGTATTGTAGCATAACCTATTGTCTTACCAATTGTTACACATCGCTTTTTTAGAAAGAAAAAATCAAAAGAAAAGATTTTTTCTTTCCAAAAGTATGCCTAACTTCAATTTTGCAAAAGTTCGGTTTAGACCTTTACATCCCCGTACTATCAGAATAAAATGTGGCCGCTATGGATAAAATAAAGCTTTACGATACTACTCTTCGCGATGGAATGCAGGCCGAGGGCGTCAGCTTCTCGCTCGAAGACAAGCTTGCAATCGCCAGGTGCCTTGACGAGCTTGGCCTCGATTATATTGAAGGCGGATATGCCGCTTCCAATCAGAAGGAAATACAATTTTTTGCCGAAGCCGCCAAGCTGGATTTGAAGAATGCAAAAATCGCCGCGTTCGGCAACACTCGCAGGGCTGATACCGGCGTTGCGGATGATGTCTCGCTGAATACAATGCTTGCCTGCAAGACACAGGCGGCCACTCTTGTCGGCAAAACCTGGGATATGCACGTAACAGAAGTTCTCGGCTGCTCGCTGGATGAGAACCTGACTATTTGCGCCGAATCTGTCGAATATCTCAAGAAGCACGGCGTAGAGACAATCTTCGACGCCGAACACTTCTTTGACGGTTACAAGGAAAATCCCGAATACGCGATGGAAGTTCTCGTCGCCGCTGCCTCGGCCGGTGCCGATGCGATTGTGCTTTGTGAAACCAACGGCGGCTGCTTGCCGGAGCAGGTCTATGAAATTACCAAAACCGTCTGCGAGCAATTCGGTAACATAATAGTTGGAATACATACCCATAACGATACCGACTGTGCCACTGCCAACAGCCTGGCTGCGGTCCGGGCGGGGGCCAGGCACGTTCAGGGCACAATCAATGGTCTTGGCGAGCGGTGCGGCAACGCAAATTTGTGCGCGATCATACCTAACCTTGCTTTTAAAATGGGCCTTGAAGCCCTTAACCCTGAAAAAATCAAGACCCTCACCGATGTTTCCCGCTGTGTTTTTGAGATAGGTAATCTGTCGCCGGTAATGAACATGCCGTACGTTGGCGACAGTGCCTTTGCGCATAAGGGCGGCCTGCACGTCGACGCCCTGCGAAAAAGTAAACGCACTTACGAACACATCGCGCCGGAGCTCGTCGGCAACGCAAGGCGGTTCCTGATCTCCGAGCTTAGCGGCAGATCCACGGTCATGGCGAAGCTGGAAAAAGCGAAGATTGCCGAGGATAAGCAACTGGCCCGAAAGATACTGACCCGCGTTCAGGAGCTTGAGAACGAAGGCTACCAGTTCGAGGCCGCCGACGCCAGCTTCGATTTGCTCGTCAAGAAGATCATGGGCACCTACAAGCCGTTTTTCGACCTTATCAAATACCACGTGACGGTTGAGAAACGGGCAAACGGCGCCGATGTGACCGAGGCAACCGTCAAGCTCAGGGTCGGCGACAAAACCGAGCACGTCGTCGGCGAGGGCGACGGCCCGGTCAACGCCCTTGACGCCGCCCTGCGAAAGTCGCTGGAGAATTTCTACCCGAGCATCAACGAAGTCCATTTGTTCGATTATAAGGTCCGCGTTGTGAATGCCCGGGCGGGCACCGCCGCCCGAGTCCGGGTTATAATCGAATCGCGCGACAAAAACTCTATCTGGGGCACGGTCGGTGTCTCCGAGAATATAATTGAAGCATCCTGGCAGGCACTCGTTGACAGCGTCGAGTACAAGCTGCAGAAGGATGCCATGTAAAATATAGCCATAAATCCTTCGAACTTGATCCGAACTTCCATATCAAAAAATATTTGTATTTTGCAGCCTTATACTCTTCGGCCGATAACATTTCTCTCCTGAACCGTCATTGCACATCCTGGATTTCATAGCAAGATTTGGTTTCAGCATGAATACTAATGTTATTATATGGCCCATGAAAATGCTGCCCAACAGCCTCTCTGAATACGAAAACAACATTGGCTTGACTGTAAAACTTCTTTTTCAAAATTTCCTATATTGCCTATATTAACTAAAGTTTTTTCTTGTACCTCTCCGATACGTATTTATTGGTTGTTAAGAATTGCCTATATTAACTTTTGCTCAGTGACCGGAAGTTTTGGTGTGAAGATGGGCAATGTAAACAAAATTTTATACGGAGATAGAACTATGGTAAAGGAACAAATGCTGGCACGTTATTTGGAACCGCTGCTTAGGGGCGATAGAAAAGGCTGCCGTGCCGTGATCGAGGAAGCTATGCAGAGCGGCATTCCGGTAAATTCTGTTTATGTCCACATAATCTGGCCGGTCATGGTGGAAATCGAAAATCTGCTCCGCGAGGATAAAATAACGCCTGTCGAGGAGCATTTGGCCACCCGGATTAACCGGACAATAGTGGACCAGCTCCAGAATAAGCTGCCGCGTCGGCCCGGCAAGAGCAAAAAAGTCGTCGTATGCTGTGCGCCGGACGAGCTTCAGGAGCTGGGAGCCCAAATGATGACCGATTTGTTTGAGAGCGACAGCCGGCCTTCTGCGAAATCGGCTTGCCAAGTCGTTACCCAAAGATTCTTTGTTGCTTAACTCGATTTTGATGATGCTGGATCAACCGGGCAGTGACATACAATCTCTTGCCGGCAAGTCACTATTAGAAGTGCTTCTGAATCCTAAGTCTGATGCGGGCTTGCTGCAGGTTATTAAGGATTACAGCAAGAGCCTTTCCCGCAGTTCAACATGCGAAGCAGAGATGGCCGTGGCAACTATTATATATTACGCAGCTCTGGCCAGTTTATTGATATATCATGAAAAGAAAATCACACAGTACTCTTATGAATCGCTTGATGAATCCTTTGCTTTGCTGATGGAGAAAAAGTGGATGGCCGAGGAACTCGTAGAGCTGTTCTCGCGTGCCCGGCGGATTTGTGAAAGCAAGCAAGAGAAGAAATGAATTCGGATGAGCAAGACAAGGCTGACCGTCTGCCGAGGGTGAGCTATCCCTCATCGAAATCTACGGATATATCCGCACCGCCCGAGGTCGAAGGGTACGAGATTCTGCATGTTCTCGGCGAGGGTGGAATGGGCATAGTCTACTTGGCGCAACAAAAGCATCCGGTCCAGCGTCAGGTCGCACTGAAGATTGTCAAGCCCGGCATGGACTCCAGGCGAATAATCTCCCGGTTCGAAGCCGAACGGCAGGCCCTGGCCTTTCTGGATCATCCGAACATCGCACAGGTGTACGATGCGGGAACCGCTAAGGATGGGCATCCTTACTTTTCAATGGAATATGTGATTGGCCAGCCCATAACCGAGTACTGTGATAAGCACAGGCTGAGCATTGAGGAACGGCTCGAACTATTCATCCAGGTTTGTGAAGGCCTTCAGCATGCCCACCAGAAAGGCATCATCCACAGGGATATTAAGCCGTCAAACATCCTTGTTTATAAGGAGGGCGGCAAACCGATTCCTAAAATTATCGACTTTGGAGTTGCCAAGGCTCTCACGACACAACTAACAGAACAGTCCTTCTTCACCGAACAGGGCCAGTTGTTGGGTACGCCGGAATATATGAGTCCTGAGCAGGCGGAGATGACCAGGCAGGATATAGATATACGCTCGGACATCTACTCTCTGGGGGTCCTGCTGTATGTACTGTTGGCCGGGGTTTTACCGTTTGAACGAAAGATGCTGGAACGGGCCGGATTTGCCGAAATTCTCAGAACCATTCGTGAGCAAGCCCCACCCCGGCCGAGCACGCAACTTTCGGGCCTTGGTGCCGAGGCCATACAGGTTGCCGACAGTCGACGCACACAGGTTGGAGCCCTGGCTAAACGCCTTCACAAAGAGCTTGAATGGATTCCTCTCAAGGCAATGCGGAAGGAGCGAGCTCGACGCTACGGTTCCGCCGCGGAATTCGCGAGCGACATCCAGAGTTATCTCAGGGGTGAGGCGTTAATCGCCGGGCCCGAGTCTCGAATATACAGGGCACGAAAATTTATTCGCCGGCACCGCGCATTAGTCGCCGGTATTTTTATCGTGTTTATCGTGCTCATAGCCGGCCTCGCAGGCATAGCGGTATTCGCTTTTAAGGCTGAGCAGCGACGCGCCGAGGCCGAGTTTCAGGCCAGAGTTACAAAAGCTGTCGTCGATTTTCTTAACTATGACCTTTTAATGTTTGCGGATCCCCGGCGGGCCAGGGGACGTGATATAACCGTTCGAGAAGCCCTGGATGAAGCTTCCAGGCGGATAGAAGGCAGATTTAAGGATGATCCTTTGGTTGAGGCATCCATCCGTTTCACGCTGGCGAATACGTATAGAGAACTCGGCCTGTATCTGCAGGCCGAGAGGCACCTGAAGCGTGCGTTTGAGATCAGAAGGGATATATTGGATCTTGAAAATAAAGATACGTTGGGCGTTATGAATAATTTGGGCATACTCTATAAAAGCCAGGGGCGATATGACGAGGCCGAGCAAATGTACGGTAGTTGCCTTGAGATCGGCCTTAAGCTGTTTGGTGAAGAAAACCAATTCACGCTTAACGTCATGAATAATAAGGCTTTACTCTATATAGATCATAACCGAAACGCTGATGCAGAAAAGTTGCTTGCGGACACTTTAAGAATAAAAAGCCGCGTGCTGGGCCCTGAACATCCGGATACGCTTCGTACCATGACGAATCTCGGTGTCGTACGTTGCAATCTGGGAAAATATGATAAGGCGGAAGAATTGCTTCTTAATTCCATTAAAATCAAGCGGCGCAGATTGGGCGGCGAACACCCGGACACGTTGATTGCAATGAATGCCCTTGCCAATTTATACCGGCTTCAGGGTTGGTATAATAAAGCGGAGCCGTTGTACCTCAAGACACTGGAAATCAAAAAACATGTCCTGGGTAAAGAGCACCCTGAAGTGCTGATTTCAATGGATGGTCTTGCCAGACTGTACGCTATCCAGGGTCGGTACGACGACGCAGAGAAATTACACAAAAAAAGGCTGGAAATAAGCCGACGTACTCTTGGCGAAGAACATCCGGATACTCTTGGCTCGATGAATAACCTTGCCATACTGTACGTGCAACAGGGTTTTTATGTGGATGCCGAACCGTTATTAATTAAGACTGTAAAAATCAGCAAGCTTGAGATCGGAGAGGAACATCCGGATACTTTGCTGTTTAAAGAGAGCCTTGCGTTTTTATACAAATATTGTGATCGCTACCAGGAAGCCGAGCAATTGTTACTGGAGGTTTACGAATCGAGATACCGCATCCTCGGCGAGAGGCATTCGAAAACTTTGAAAACCGGGCACCATCTTATTGCACTGTATGCAGCTTGGGACAAACCACAGGAAATTATTAAGTGGCAGATTAGACTGCATGGGGATGTGGCAGTCCGAGCTGCAAGTCAATCTAAATTTGTGATTCCACAAGAGAATCTCGAGATACCGGAGGAATTACAGCCGTGTGCGGCTAACCTGAAGAAGATTTACACGGCTATCGAAAAGTACCATCAGGATAAAGGCAAAATGCCCATGTTGCTATCAGACCTTGTTGACGATTACCTTAGCAGCGAGACCCTCTTATGCCCGAATGATACAACAGATAAGGAGCAGTATTCTTACGATCCTAAACTTCCATGCAGTTACTCGTGGCGATTTTCATCAGGCCGCATTGATAACGAGGACACAACCAGCAGAAAATTATACAGCGACATTATACCTATACTTTGCTGTCATCATCACGGTGCAGGCAGGGTTCTGAATCTGTCTAAAGGAGGACAAATCTACTGGAGTCAGCTCAATGAGGAAAAACGCAAAGCCACTGGGTCAACAGCAATGGTCAAAGCTATTCACGGCACAGACGTGGATACCAATCTCGTTCGGGAAGCTGTAGCTCGCAAGCTTCGCAAAAAGCCTAATGAACTTATCGCCGTAGACTTCATAAAAGTTGAGCAGCTCGACCTCTCCGGTTCTCAGATTTCAGACCTTCAGTCTCTTGAAGCCCTCACTTCGTTGAAAATGCTTCACCTTTGCGATACAAATGTAAGCAATCTTGAGCCACTTAAGGCTCTGACCGGCCTGCGAGAGCTTCGGCTTTCACGAACGAACATAACAAATATTGAGCCGTTAGCGGGCTTGACTAACCTGCAGGGGCTCTGGATTGACGGCACGCAGGTAAGTAAAATCGAGCCGCTAAAAAGCCTTACCCGACTTAAAAAGCTTGACCTCGGTTACACAAAGGTAAGTAAACTCGAACCTCTGCAATCTCTTAAAAACCTGAGAATGCTTTGGCTGCCCGTCTCTGAGATAAACAGTATCGATGCTCTCAGCAGCCTTACGAAATTACAGGTTCTTTGTCTCCATGATACACGGGTAAGCAGCGTCGAGCCGCTGACAGCCCTTACGAACCTGCAAGTTCTTGACCTTTGGCGAACGCATGTGAGTGATCTGAAGCCTTTGTATAGCCTGGCTGGCCTCAAAAGCCTTGACATCAGAGAGACAAATTTAAGCGACGAGCAAATAGCACAAATGCAGAAATCGCTGCCGAAGCTGAAGATTCGTCGATAACGTGCAATCCTTCGGATTTAGGCGATTAAGTCGTTGCTGCCCGCTTGTTTCTGTTATTTCCGGCTCTTGAATTTTCTGACAAACTCGGCCGTTAAATCGATATAGGTGTACCCGTGCTCAAACGTGGCTTCGATGTGGCTGAATTCGGCCAACTCATTAAAGGTGGAGATGTGCAGCCAGTCGGGATTGGAGCTCATGGCCGCCTCGAAGGTGCCCCGGTAGTAAGCCCCATCCGGTTCATCGGGATAATTCACGCCGAATTTAGTCCGGTCCTTCCAGCCTGCGCCTTTGAAGCCGCCGTTTTTGGTCTTGCGCCCGGGATTTTTGGTTTCGTCGTAGCCCGGCGAAATCGTGGCATGATGCTGGGCCGGCTTGCCGTTCTTAAGACCTCTGGTCCTGTTATAATCGTCGATATGCTCCCGCATGGTTTTCATGAAGTCCGCCAGTCGGCAATCCTCGATATCCACAAGCGTGTATTCCTCAAGGGAGCGAAAAGGCCCCAGGTAGTCTTTTCCTTTGCCGTTCTGATAGCTGCCGGACATGATAGGAAAGGCTTTAATTCCGGCCTTCTCCAATCGGTCGAATACTCCCTGCCATTCGGCCGGTGTGTGTCCCCAGGCCGTCCAGATCATCACTACCGGTGAGCCTTCCACCTTCAGCATGGCCGGATGATCTTTGTAACGGTTCAGAAAATAGAACAAATCGTGATCCACGGTCTTCAGAGGCGCCCGGCCATGTTCGTAATCGATGGTGATTTTGAGGTTGTGAGCGACGGCTTTCTCAAAAACGATATCGAGGATATGATTCGGCCCGTTCTCTTTAGTATCGTACCACCACGACACGGCCAGGGCGTCAATCAGTGCACGATTCATCTGCTGCATGTGCTTTTCGATGATAGTGGGATCCCAGGAATTATAGGCACCCACAAGCGGATGTAGGCCCTCCAATCCTTCCATGCGCCCGCCCTCGGCCATTGTCTTAATCCAGTTGTTCTCGTTGAACCAGATATAATAATAGGCCAGGACAACTTTGTCCGTAAATGCAAAACCTTTCGGTGAATCTACCGCCGAAACGAGAGGAACGATGTCTGATATCAGCCCAACATATACTGCTACGAATAACAAAACTACCTTTTTCATAAGTTTTTTCCTGTCGTTCTAATCAGAAGATCTGCTTAGCTCTTTATAGGCTTTTAGCCACTTTTCGAATTCCTTTGCAAGCTTATCGTAGCCGGCTGCGCGAGCGAGTTTGAGCGCTTTTTCTTCATGTGAAGCTGCTTGACGGAACCGGCGGGCCTCAGCGTAGTGCGCTGCCAAAAGGTGGTTTAGCAGAGGCGAGGTATCGACCAGCGGTTCAAGAGATACGGCTTTAGCGTAGTGGGAAACGGCCCGGCCCGGCTGCTGTTGCTGAGCCAGCGTCAGAGCAAGTTTGTAGTGGGCCTGGGCGTCGTCCGGCTTAAGCTGTACGGCCTGTGATAAATGCCGGACTGCTTGATCCAGATTCTTACGGCGAAGCATCAACTGGCCCATGTTATAGTGAGCGTCGGCATAGTTCGGGTCAAGACGCAGCGCCTGCGACAAATGGATCGCGGCCTGATCGAGCGCCCCTTTTGCCAACAGCAGCGATCCCATATAGCCGTATGCCTGGGTATAATCCGGTCTGAGCTTGAGGACTATCGAGAAATGCCTGATTGCATCATCGAACCTCTTCTGACGAGTCATCGTCTGCCCTAGGGTGTAATGCGCTTCGTAGTCGGTTGGATCAAGGCGTATCGCTTCCAAAAGATGGCCGTTTGCTTCGTCTAACTTGTCCTGGCGAGACAGCGCTATGCCGAGGATGGCGTGCGCTTTGGCGTTTTTGGGATTCAGTTCCAGCGATTTTCTGCATTGCCGTTCGGCGCCGATAAAATCATTGCCTTTGAAGAATTCACTGGCGGCTCTCAGATAAGAGTAATCATCGAGAAATTGTTCGCGGATTCTCTTAATCGCGGATGGCTCGGCGTTAATAAACTCAGGTATATTTGCGGCCCTGTCGGAAGAAGTAAAGTGCTCCAATAAGACGGCGGGACTGCTTGTCCCCTGTTCGTCGATGTGGGTGAGGAAAAGCTGAGTGTAGGGCGAATTAGCCTTGGAAGAAAACACGAGCCACCTGCCGTTTGGCGAGAAGCTGTGCCAGGAATTCATACGATTGGTATTGGCACGCAGCTTTCTTGCCTTTCCTCCTTCGGCCGGTATGATGTTGAGTTCGCTGTCAGGCTGGAGCAGCATATAGCTTTTGGCTTTGCAAAAGACGATCCATTTGCCGTCTGGCGAGTATTTTGCGAAGTAATTGCTCATACCGTTGTTGGATGCTCCCTCGATTGGCTCAGGCTCGCCGCCCTTTCCGCCGTTGAATGGGATCCTGTACAAGTCGAACAGAAACATCTTGCCGTCCTCGATGAATTCCTTGCATTCTTCCGGAGTTAGAAGCACCTTGCGCGGGCCGCTGACGTTTTTGAGCTTGTATGCCCTAGCCCTGGCAAAAACGATGTACTTGCCGTCGGGACTCCAGCTCGGATTGCTCTGAACAAACTGTGGATCATCTGCTCCCGGCAATGCTGTAAAAGTGCCTGCTGCCCTGTCGTAAACGCACAGGATGCCTTTTATGGGAAAAAAGAGTTGTGAGAAAGCCAATTCCGGTTTAGGAACGAAGACGGACGCATCTTTGACTGTGCTGAGCACAAACCTGCCGTCCGGAGATATCTGGGAGAGCAGGCCGAA
>DQCG01000507.1 GCA_003533825.1 Phycisphaerales bacterium | reverse complement strand
GTCGGTATCGGCACGGCCAGTTTCATCGAGCCCGACTGCGCGGTTAAAATCGTCGACGGAATAAAGAGATATTGCGCCGCCCATAACGTATCCGACGTTAATGAATTGGTTGGTTCGTTGGAGGTGTAAAAAATGCGCAAAGTAAATTTATGTTTATTCATATTAAGCCCGGTCGTTTCAATTGCATTCGTACCGGCCTTTGGTGGCGTTGAGCAAGAAAGTAATCTGGAAATATTGGACGTCAAATTTGAGCCTATACGCCAGGGCAAAAACATCGTTCGAGTAAAGTCGGAAAACACTTCCGGGCAGGACCAGGCCTTCAAAATTGGCATATATACTCGTTCGCCCGATTATGGCCGTAAAGGCATCGGTTGGGGGACATCTTTTTCCGAGACTCTTAGACAGCACGAAACGAAATGGACCCGGTTCGCTTTCAAGATTCAAGGCCCAGTCACAGACAAAACGTGGCTCCGGCTGAGATTCTATAATCCCGATTCACCGAACAGCGACGAGCGCAAGGAGCACTTCGAGCAGAGAATGTACGCCAGCGGTGACCTGGAACACTACAACAGCGAGCGAACCGCTGCAAAGCCGGCCTCAGAAACCGATTCTATAGCGGTTGTCGAGACGTTTCGACAGGTACAGAATCTTATCCGAGAACAGAAGTACGAGCAGGCCTGGCAGCTTTTCACGAAGGACTACCAGGATGCGGAATTCCAGTCGCCGGGATTGGAAGCTTTCAGACGAATAATGAATCCGAAGCGCCCGATGGACTCCGCCTTCTGGTGGGAGAAAGAGGATTTTCTAAGCTTGCAGCCGTCAGGAGTTGTAGAACGAGATGATGTCTTTGCTCTGACGGCTACCGACGGGAGGCAAACTTGGACGATAGATTTTGTTTTGCAGGAGAACCAGTGGAAGGTTGACTGGATTGCAGGATACCTACCTCGCGTTTTGGGCTGGCAAAACTGGGAGGAGCGTCTGCTACCGGCAATGGAAAAACGCAGCACGAAACATTTCGATATCTACTATTTCAAGAACTCGACGGCGGCCAAAGAAAACGAACAGATTGCCGAACAGAAAGACAAAGGCTTCCGGGAGATATGTCGGTTCCTCGGTAAGGATTCCGATATACGAATCCGCTTGGTACTGTTCGAGGACGGCCGGACAAAGCACTCGGAAACCGGGCACCAGGGACGAGGCTGGGCTTACGGCAGCACGATTGTAGAAGTCTATAACGAACAGGAACAACTCGATCCCTACCACGAGACGACCCACGTCTTGATGCGTCCGTTCGGAGCACCGCCGGCCTTATTCAACGAAGGTTTTGCGGTCTATATGTCCGAAAGGCTCGGAGCTCATGCTTTGGACGATTTGAGCGGTGGCCGGGCCACCATTTACGAGCGAGCCAGAGAACTGAAAAGCAAGGACGAGTGGATAGAGCTTGAAGAACTTATAACATACAACGAAATCGGCTCGCACCAGAGCCGACCGCCCATAGCTTATGCCGAAGCTGCTTGCTTTGTTAAGTTTCTAATCGATGAATATGGCAAGGATAAGTTCCTCCAGGCATACAAGAAGCTTAAGAATTCAAATAGCAAAATCGTCCACTGGACAAACAAAATGGCGCTCCAAAACATATATGGCAAGCGACTTTACGAACTTAAGGAAGAATGGGAAAAGGCCTTTCAGAAAGAGTGACGAATGAAGACTTCTAAGTCGTCAAATGAGTGTTTTTCGATCACTGCAATTACAGGCAGGATGCACCGCTTCGACGGAATTGTGTTTGCAGTGTTTTTTATTGCCGTGCAGTCCATCCTTGGTCTGGATTTGGTAATTGCCGCAGATGTAAATACAATGACTTACGAGCAGGCTAAGCAGAGAATGCTTAAACGCCAGATACCTAAATTCTGGACAGGTGACGTCGCTGGCCTGTCGGGGCGTTTCGAAAAACTCACACGAGGCAAGACCAGGACAATCGCAATCTCTCCCGGCGGCAGGCCGATGCATCTCGTCACTTTCGGCCGGAAAGAGAAGCTCGGGCATAAAGCCAACTTCAATTCCGCTATCGGGGGCAGGGAGCCGGCCGCATATATGGACAAGGCGGCGAGAAAAAAGCCCGTCATCCTTTTCGTAGGCCCCGTGCATGGCGCCGAAGTCGAAGGCCTGACGGGCCTGGTCAACTTTATTAACATAATGGAGAGCGGTGAAGACCTGCGGGGAAAATCGCATGCGGAACTTCGCGCCCTCGGCAGGCAGTGCAGGCTGCTGATTATTCCGGAAGGCAATCCGGATGGTATCGCGCGTTTCGAGCCTCGCAGCCTCTGCGGCATGGAGGGTAACGACCTCCGCTTCTGGGGTCAGGGCACATGGAGCGACGATACTTTCTGCGGCTGGCCCCAGAGCAAACGCCTGCACCCGATGGCCGGTGACGATGTCGGATTCCTGGGCTGCTATTTCAACGACAAAGGGACCAACCCCATGCACGATGAATTCTTCGCCCCGATGGGGCCGGAGGCTCCGGCTATCCTGAAGGTCGCCGCCGAGGAAGGGCCCGATCTGGCTGTCTCGCTTCACAGCCATGAGAACAAACCGGCGGTTTTACGCCCGGCTTATGTCACCCTCCAAATCCAGCAGGATATTCGCTCGCTGGCAGAACGGTGTTATGGAATTCTCGCCGAACGCGGCTTGCCTCATGGGGGCTTTTTCGAAGCCAAACCCGAAGGCGGTAAAAATCCCAGCCCGTTCAATCTTACAAGTGCCCTGTACCACATCAGCGGCGCAGGTTCGTTTACGTTCGAATGTCCCCACGGGCTGAAAGATGGCTGCCGGGTGAGCTTCGATCAGATTCTCGATATACAACTTTCACTTTATGAGGCAATGCTGCGACATGAACTTGACAAAAAAGGACCTTAGTTATTCGACCACAATTAATCTGATCAATATACTTGCTGCGGGGATTTCTCTCGTGCTGCTGTTTGCAGCACCCGGTCTTTGCGCCGAATTGAAACTGGACCAGCGTCCTGCCGAGCCCGGCGAATGGGGCTATCGCCCTGCCGCCGGTTCGGTCTCACAGGTGAATCCTCCGAGCTTTAGCTGGCGGCCTCAAACCGGCCTTGCGTGGGAGATCCAGTGTTCTAATGACGCGGAGTTCGAAAAGATCGAATACCGTGCGGGTGATTTGGAATTCAACGTGCACTGCCCGCCCCGGACTTTTGAGCCGGGGACATATATATGGCGCTACCGCGGAAAGGACAAAAAAGGCCGACATACAAGCTGGGGCACGGCGCGGAAATTTACTATTGCCGGTGACGCCTCGGCGATGCCGCTGCCGGCCCGTGAAGAGCTAATCGCACGAATCCCGAAAAACCATCCTCGATTATTCATGCGTCCGGGGAATCTCGGCTGGCTGCGGGAGCTGGCGCGGGGTAAAATGAAACGGGAGTACGATCGGCTTGTCAAAGAATGTGAAAGGATTATGACCAGACCCCCTGCTACCGCCGAGCCGCAGAAGTATCCGAAAGACATCGTTCGCGGCAGCGACCCGTGGCGAAGCATCTGGTGGGGCAACCGGACATACACCATCCGGGCGTTAAACGGTGCCGCTACTCTCGCGTTCACCCGGCTGCTGGGCGGGCCGGATAAGTACGGCATCGAGGCCAGGCGAATCTTGCTCGAATGCGCCAAGTGGGACCCTAAGGGGAGCACGGGCTACCGCTACAACGACGAGGCGGGCATGCCTTACAACTACTATTTCTCACGCACGTACACGTTTGTTAACGACCTGCTGAGCGAAGATGAGAAAAATATCTGCCGGAAGGTAATGAAAATCCGCGGCGACGAAATGTACCGGCATCTTTGCCCGCGTCACCTGTGGCGGCCTTATGGCAGTCACTCCAACAGGGCGTGGCATTTTCTCGGCGAGGTCGGCATAGCCTTTCTGGGTGAAGTCGAAGGTGCCGAGGACTGGGTCTGGTTCGCTACCAACGTGTTCTTTAATGTCTATCCGGTCTGGAGCGACGACGACGGCGGCTGGCACGAAGGCTCATCCTACTGGTCCAGCTATCAGAACCGTTTCACATGGTGGGCGGACGTGATGCGCGAGGCAATGGGCATCAACGCCTTCGACAAGCCGTTCTTCTCGAAGGCGGGCTACTACCCGATGTACCTTATGCCGCCCGGCAAAGTCGGCGGCGGCTTCGG
>DQCG01000623.1:4448-10020 GCA_003533825.1 Phycisphaerales bacterium | reverse complement strand
TTTCCGCAACAGGAACTAATTATACGATTGATCCGAATAGAATCTTTGTTTTCGGCACATCCAGTGGGGGATTTATGGCGCATCACCTGGGGGCCCGATTACCGGGACGGTTTGCAGCCATTGCTCCGTGGGCTGGCCTATTGGCCTTAAACGATTTTGTGGCAGGCCCGCCGGTATCGGTGATTCACTTTCATGGGGCGCAGGATAAAAGCGTTTTATACAATGGGCTGCCAAACTGGGGTTTCTCCGGCGTTGAACATGGGATACGTCTATGGGCAACACGCAACCGATGTAAATCAACTCCCACCGTTATTACCGATGATCCTAACACCTTGACGCTACTGTGGGCAGGATCAAAAGGGACAGGTGATGTTGTCCTTTACAAGCTCAAGAACCAAGGCCATAAATTCCCTACCCAGTCGGATTTCAACCTACCTGAGATTGCCTGGACATTCTTTAAGAATCATCCGAGAAGCAACGTTAAGACAAAGTGGCCTGAATCGCAATCACCTGCAGAATTCTTTGCCGTAGGACCTTATTTGGGACAAATCCCACCCGGATCTACGGCTCAGGTTTTTGCCCCGGGATTGATCTGTGATACGCGGCCGTATCAATGGGAATCCTGGCCCAGCTTCTCGGCTGATGGGAACACCTTTTGTTTTAACCGGCTTAGGTATGCTTATATCACAGAAAACACGGACCAGGGCTGGACAACGCCTGAGCGCATAGAAAGCATTCCATATCACGCCTGGTCGGGTGGTCTGTCTCCGGATGCCAATAGTATCTACATCCGGTGCGGCCCGTTCAGCAAGGCGAAGCGGAGGCGAAGGCGTGGGGTCAAAATGTGCATGCGTCGCTGCCTGCGCACGGACCAGGGATGGTCTTTGCCACTGGAATTAGGCCCACCCTTTGACGCCACGTCGGGTGATTTCACGGTGGCAGCGGATAACAGTATCTGCTTTCAATCCAAAATAGGCGGTTTTTGGCTTGCCCCTTTTGTGGGCAACACCTGGACTCAGGCCAGCAAGATCCCTATTGAGATGGGCAACTTAAGAGGCCACAGTCCGGGAGTCGCCCCGGATAAATCCTTTCTGGTATTCTACTCCGTTAAACCAGGAGCACCGCTGGGAACGGAAACGAACCTGTACCTCACCCTGCGACGGCCGGATGGATCCTGGATCAAACCTCAGAATATGGGTCCTAAGATTAATTCCGGGCATTTTGAATTCGGAGCCAGAATCTCTCCGGACAAGAAATATATGTTCTTCACCCGCAGTACCGGATGGAATCTGCGTCCGGTTTGTGACACGGGTGACATCTACTGGGTGGAACTCAAGGAATATCTACCCGAATCCTACAGATAGCCAGAAGGCATAGTAAACGGGCAAAGGGGCCCTATGAAAAGGAAATCTGTTATGAAGCAGATAAAGAAGAACATTGTGCCGATTATGTTAGATTTAATATGTCAGTACGAGTTAAGCTGGAACAAGAAGTAAGGAGTTCATTAAATGGCTGAAGAAAAGATGGCAAATAACGAAAGCTGCGCAAGTGATGTATACAATGAGCATCTGTGTTTTTTAATATGTGATGGTTTTTACGAAACGGACAAGGATGCCTTCAAAGCGATGGTACAGGATGCGCAGTATAGGTGTCAAATTTGTGGACGCACGGCCAGGAGCGCGCAGAATCTTTGTGATCCTGTCCCTCTGTAGAGGGGGCGCATTAACACGCGAAGTGCAACAAGGTCGGTTTTGTAGTTCACGAGCCGGTTGGCAACACAATAGTCATCGAGCTTCCGGGGACTTTGTCCCCAGAAACCTGGGATTTTTCGCCTTAAGCAGACTCATTCGAAAGAATGAAGTGTGAAAATCATTCACTCCCACAAAAGCAAACGGGGCCTGTACCGAACCATCCGGCACAGATCCCGAGTTTCCACACATCAACTGCATCAGCGGCAAAATTTCATGCCGCCTCCTTTGCTCCCTGCGAGAGTTACCTATACAGCCGGATGCTGTCAAAGTACATCGTCCCTTCGCCGCCGGCTCATTGTATTAAATGACACCTGACGATCTTCAATTCATGCGTTGAGGATATAATCCCGCCCACTAAAAAAGGAGTTGAAATCTGATGCGGCAATTTATATCATATGGCGTGAAAAATGCAGAAGCAGCGATTATGAAGTCAAATGGGAGATGTCTTTGATATTGACGATTTACGATTGTTATTGATTTTGCAATTGGTTCATTTTGGGAGATGCAGAGAATGAAAACGAGAATATGTTTTGTACTGTTGGCCGTAGTTTTAGCAGCAGCCCGGGTATCGCCGGCCAGGACCTTGTTCGGTCAGAACTACACTGCGCTGTACTATTCGTATTTTGACTATGGTGACGGCGATAAATCCTATCTGGACGATGGGAACGGGGGTTCAGTATTAGTCAACATTAACCATGAATCGGATAAGGACATTCAGTTGGGTGTAGATTATGTGTATTCCGAAGGGGTAAGAAACCTGCAGGATGTAGAAATCTCTACCCTGTGCTTTCGGGCCGATATGGTGCATACGTTTTCCGAGAGTGAAAAAGTCAAGCCGTATTTCAACATCGGATTGCGGGTTCTGGACATGGACGTAACCGGTCCGGCAACCGAAAAGGATGATACGGATGTGGGTCTGGGTCTGGGTATTGGTATTGAATTCGAATTGACCCCGAACCTGATGGCCAAGATATCCGCCAACCACGATAATGTGGGCGATGATGCCGACTACTTTACGGCCATGTTGGGATGCTGGATTACCGACGATCTCATGGGCACGATTGGCATAGGGCGAGAAACCGACGCAGATTCCACCTATATTCAGGCCGGTGCAGTATTTGCGTTTTAACGTAGAGAATCTCGTTTGCTATAGCTAAGCCATATCCTGACTATTTCTCTGAGTACTCCCCATGAGATAGCTTGTCCCTTAGGGGGTAAAACCGTTATCTCACGGGATCAATCGGTATTCTCATTCGACCGGGCTCAGAGCCTGCCCTGAGATTATCGAAGGGACGGCCATCCTGGCAAATCGTAAGATTTCCCGAAATTTCTGAAAAATTACCTTAACAAATTTCTGCTTTTGGCGTCTAATTACATAGGATAAAGGCATAAAAAACCAACATGTTCTCGTGATTGTTACTCCATCAATGCACAAATAGCCTTTGCACCTGTATTCTGTTCGTTCTATCGAAGGGAAAAAGTAAGGAGATTATCATGAGAAGAAAATTTCATGTTCCGATTTTGATTGTGTCTTTTATACTCATTGCAAATTTATGCCAAACTGCTTTGCCGCAGTCGGTCGTGTCCCGTCAGAGCAAAGCCCCGGTTCATATCCTCGGCAGCGACAGTTTTATTCGGGATTGGTTTATTCTGGGCGTGTTTCCAAATTCGAGAAACACGCTTGATTCTCCGGATAGCGGCTTTCATAAAGACTATCTTGTTGCTATCGGGGGTGAGGCCAGGGCAGAAGTTACACTTAACAATCGAGTTTCGTACACGGATGAGAGTGGAACTCCCCGGACCGCACAGGTGCAACATGCGCAGACCGCTCCGAGCGGCGTTCTTCATTTTGACAAACTCTATGGGAGAATAGACTACCGGCTGGCTTACGCCTTCTGCTATATCGAGTCCGACCGGGACCAGACTGTAACGGGCTACTTCGGATCGAATGATGATGCGAAAGTGTGGGTCAATGGAGAGCTTGTCCACGAGTATCCTCTGCCGCGTTCCTGCAAGGCCCGCCAGGACACCTTCACATTCAGGCTAAAACAGGGGCACAATCGTGTTCTTGTAAAGATATGTGAGCGCTGGGGAGACTGGGCATTTGTCATGGAAGTTCTGACGGATGAATTTATTGCGTCCATGGGAGAGCGGCCGTTGACGCGTGTTTTGCGTGATATCCGGGAGCTGGATATGTGCCTGACCGGTATGGATGGCTTGGAATTTCCCATTGCTACGAAGTCCTTCCCGAAAGTTGACTGGAGCAATCCCTATCGTGCGCAACGATTGCTGGGAGATTTTTCTTTTGAGGTTCAATGGTATGGTCCGAATGGCAAGAAGCTGCTGCAGCCGCAAGCTTCCGGCTGGTATTCAGCTGTCATCGAAGGTGTCAGTCCTGATGGATTGCTCATACGCCGCGCTCAGCGTTTCTATGGCAGGGCGGATGATCAGCAGAAACAGCCAATTGACGATAATGCCGCCGGAGGAGCCTGGGCGGCCCGCCCAAAGCTGCTTGAATCTTATCCGGAAGAACCTTCACTTCAACTGATCCAGAATGGCCCGCACAGCGCGGTAGCCGTCTCCTATCTCGCACATCAAGATACAAAATCCCGGAAGTCTGTTTTAGGCCCGGGAAAGCACGCATGCACATTAAACAGGTACATTCAAAGGGGACAGAGTTGCCTGTACTGGATTACTCTGCCGAAAGACTATGACAAGGAGGTGCAAAAGTGGCCCATGATAATCTACTTGCACCCCTCCAGTTTGCAGGGCCATGATTTGTCCCGGATCAGAACACCGATTCCACCTAATGTAGATGAGATCAGGAATGATTTTCCCTTTATAGTTTTAACGCCTCAGTGTCCGGATGAATATGATGCCTGGCCCGGTGATTTAGTGGTCGACTTAGTCGATGAGATGGTGAAACAGTATAATGTTGATGCGCGGCGTGTGTATGTCACAGGTTTTAGCCTTGGTGGACGCGGCTCATGGTCTGTGGCTGTAGACTACCCGGAAGTATTCGCCGCTATTGCGCCGGTGGCCGGCTCTTATGGCCAGCCTGAAAGGATTAGCAGGATTAAGGATGTGCCGGTCTGGGTCTTTCACGGAGACAGCGATAGGCTGCTGCCGATTGTTCCGGTTAGAGATATGGTACAGGACCTCAAGGATTCCGGCGGAAACGTTAGGTTTACCATCTATAAAGGTGCAGGTCACGGTATAACGGGCCGGGTATATCGTACCGGGGAACTCTACGAATGGCTCCTGAAACAGCATAAAGAATAAAATGTGTTAGATTGCAGGACTGGCAACTCGGTTTTCCATGCTGCGGTACTACCTTACTTTGGCGGAGTAATCAGAATAATTATGGCCAAAGATGCTTTGGTTTTTGGGCTGGCATGTGTTATGATAGTAATATTGGAGCCGGTTTGAAAATTATAGAGTATTGTGACCGGATGCGAATCCGAAGATTTGAGGTGGAGGAACATGAAAAAGACATCGTTTTTTCTATTATCAGCCGCCGTTTTAGCGATTTTTTGCCGAACCGCCAGCCCGGCGGATAATCCGCAGCCGATTCACGCCGGAACGCGAATCCTTCACAGCGGCAATCTGGTCGTGGAGGTGGGCGACCCCGATTCCCCCGACTGCCGCTGGAACCAGGGGCTGCGTTTTTCGCCCGTCGCCAATGTGATACGCGTGCAGCTCAATTATCGAGACTTCTGCTATTCGCCGAGGTCCGGAGGCGCCTTAACTTATCTTGGCGGGCTGCCGATGGAGTTTGATATCGGGCAGGAGCCGTTCCAGCCGGACCCGCCCGGATATAA
>DQCG01000623.1:0-4402 GCA_003533825.1 Phycisphaerales bacterium | reverse complement strand
CCAGCTACGAGGTGGTGGAACTGGCCGAGACAACAACGACGTGGCAGCCTGATCGGGCCCGTTTCGTCCAGACTTTGTCCGGCACTGCCAACGGCTACTGCTGCCGGCTTGAGGAGGACCTGATCGTCAAGAACGACCGAATCATCATGAATTATGTCCTGACGAATACCGGCACAAAGACATTCACAACCGAGCAGTACCTCCATAATTTCCTGACTTTCAGTCAAAGAAACGTGGGACCCAATTACAGGGTTTATTTTCCGTACCAGGTGACGGCATCGCCCGAGGTGCGACAATGGCAGCCGCCGGAGCTGAAGCCGGTGGGCAGGGGACAACAGTGGGTGGATGAAAATCCGCCGATGGTGAGCCTGGAAAATATGATCCTTTACACCAAGACCATCTCCAGTGTCCCCAAGACCTGGATTTATAAACCGGATGATTATCTCGGCCCCGATGCGATTGCGGTCGAGCAGACCGATGCCGGCCAGCGGGTCGTTATCGATTCGTCGATCAGGTCGTCCTATGTCGGCATCTGGACAACCTCTTACCAGGTGTCACCCGAGCAATTCGTCATAGTCACCCTGGCACCTGGAGAGACGGTTGAGTATACGCGCACTTACAAATTCTCAGCCGATGGCTCAATTCCGCAGGACTGCACGAGCGACCAGATAGTCAATGAAAATGATCTGTCGGTAATATCCTCGGCATGGCTGAGTTCTCCGGGCCGGGCGAACTGGAATCCATCCTGTGACGTGTTCGGCGACGACGTGGTAGACAATAAAGACTTAGCCGCCCTGGGGCAGGTATGGGGCCGGAATGCCGCCAGTCCTGTACCGGCGGTGCAATGGTCGCTGGACGAGACCACCGGGATGACTGCGGCAGATATCGCAGGCTCGCACGATGGTTCTCTGATCGGTTTTTCTGCGGATGATTCTCAGTGGGTGGCCGGCCATTCCGGCGGCGGCCTGGAGTTCGATGGCACAGACGATTATTTGCAGGTGGAAGGTTATCATGGCATTTGCGGCGGGAATCCTCGCACCGTTTCGGCATGGATAAAAACGCAGGCGGATCCAACTGGCGGACTACCCATAGTATCATGGGGGCAGAACCAGCCGGGGGCATACTGGCTGGTGGAGGTAGATGAGCAGCAAAGGCTCAGACTCTCCTGCGGTTCGGGATTCGTTTCTGCGAACCAGCAGCAGGTCGGGGACGGCGAATGGCATCATATAGCCGTCGTGCTCGATCCGGCCGATCCCCGGCGGCCGCTCATCAGCGACGTTTCACTATACGTGGACGGCAGGCGCAGAACGATTTACAGGATGGCAGAGTCAGAGATAAATACCGGCGGCGTCGAGAATCTGCGCATCGGAGCATCGCACGATCCCGGCGGCAGTTACTTCGCGGGCACCATGGACGAAGTGGCGATATTCGACGGTGTTTTAGGCACTACCGCCATCCACCAGGCATATTTACAATGAGCTGGGTGTCTTGTCGGAAGTATATATCAGGAATATACATGGGAAGATTTGCTTTAATACTCGTTCTGGGCATGTCTCTGGTTCCATCGGTTGCCAATCCGCTGAGCCTGCATCCGGAGAATCCCCGCTACTTCGCCGATACAACCGGCAGGGCGATCTATCTCGGGGGCCATCAAATCTTTGTGGATCTGCAGGATAATTCATTCAACAAGGAATTCATCAGAAATTCCGAAAGGATTCTGGACTGGAACAGGTATGTGGAGTTTTTGAAAGTTCACAACTTCAACTATCTGCGTAACTGGGTGATATGGAGCACCGGCAGCGGGACGATGGCGCCCGTGAACAATGCTGTTGCCTTTCCCATGCCTTACAAACGAGTAGAAGGACACGGCAAAGCAAAAGACGGCAAGGATAAATTCGATTTGAATCGGTTCGATGAAAGGTTCTTTCAGCGGCTGCGCGAAAGGTGTCTTAGTTTGCAGGAATCGAAAATATATGTCTCCATCATGCTGTTCGAAGTCTATGGATTCCTCAACGGTGAGGCTGTGGGCAATCCAAAGCAAACCCTTTGGGATGGAAACCTGTTTAATAAGGCGAATAATATCAACGGGGTGCACGTCGATTATGACGGCAATGGAAACGGGATTGAATTCTTCTACACCGATGACGGGACGGTGCTTCAATTACAGAAAGATTATGTCAGGAAGGTCATCGATACCGTCAATGACCTCGACAATGTGTTCTATGAGATAGCGAACGAGCTGTACTCGCCGCAGTGGCAGTACGAGATGATTGAGTTCATCAAGAATTACGAAAAGACCAGGCCCCGGCGGCACCTGGTCCTGATGTCGGCCGGAGGAAGAACGCGAACCGGCGCGTGGAAACAAATGGGCAGAGACGCTGCTGTCAACAGTCCCGCCGATTGCTTCGCTGTCGCAGGGAGCTGGCAATCACGCCGCTATGCGAAGAAAGATCCTCCGGCGAACAACAGCGGCAAGCCGGGTATTGTGGATATGGACCACGTTTCCCCGGGCAGCAATGACGTGGGATTCGTCTGGAGCGCATTTACCAGAGGATATCATTTTAATCTTTACGACAAGCCTTTTGAAAGTCCGGCCGCTGAAAGTCCCGAATGGGAGCGAGTGCGGCATAATGTTGGAAAAGCCGTTGAATACGCCGCCCGGATGGACCTGGCGAATGTCGCCCCAAGGGATGATTTGGCGTCAACTGGTTTTTGCTTGGCAAAACCGGGCAGCCAATATGTCGTATATCGGCCCGGCGGTGGTTCATTCACCGTATCCGGCCTTCGACCGGGCATATCGTATCATTACGAGCTATATAGCACCGGGCAGTATAAGGTTCTGGCCGAAGGACTGTGCAAACCCTCCGGCTCGACAGAATCTTTCCTGCCGGAAAGCGAAGCAGTAATCCTGTATCTTAGTTCGGAACCCGGCCGATAAGCCCGGAAACACTTTTCATATTTCAATATTGCGATAGAAAACTATGGCCGTTTATATCATATCGTAGTCGTAAGGTTTTCGCATTGGGCGTGATACCCAACTGCTTGCTTCGGCGTCACCGACGAACTGCTCTTTGGCCGGGTTCCAGTTAAGCTTTCGGCCCAGGCGAATAGCGATTGTGCCCAGGTGACACAGGCTCGCGGAGCGGTGGCCGACATCGGCCGGGCATATCGGGGTCTTACGCGATTTAACGCAGTCGATGAAATTGCCCATGTGACTATTGCTGAGATAGACGCGGGGGGCGTCCTCGGGGAGTTTCTGCGTGAGTAGCTGCCGGTCGTTTGCCTCGATGACTCCTCGCGTGACCCAGATCCAGCCGTCGGTGCCGTGGAACTTTATGCCGTGCTGCTGGCGGTTGGGGTCTTTGACGCCGCCGTGCCACTCGCTGGCGGTGGTGCTCTTGCAGGAGTGTACCACACCGTTGGCGTATGTGTATGTCACTTCGTATTCGCTGGCCGCGGTAAAGCCGCCGGGGATCATATCGATAAGCTGTTTGCCCTCGATACTGACCGGGCCGGAGCCGTCCATCTCGAGCGCCCAGAGGACGATGTCGTTGTGGTGCGCCCCCCAGTCGGTCATCGTCCCGCCGGAATATTCCCACCAGTATCGGAAGCTGAAGTGCGTCCGCTCTTTGACGTATTCGACTTTCGGCGTCTGGCCGAGCCAGAAATCGTAATCGAATCCCTCCGGGACCGGCGAGGTTTTGAACGGGCCCTGTCGCAGGCCGGCGGGAAGCCAGACTTCGACTTTTTTTATCTTCCCGATTCGCCCGTTGCGGACCAAATTGCAGGCCAGCCGGAAATGGGCGCTGCTTCGCTGCTGCGTGCCGGTCTGGAGAATGCGTTTGGTCTGCTTCTGGACTTCGACAAGCCGCCTGCCTTCGTCGATGGTGAGTGTGAGCGGCTTTTCGCAGTAAATGTCCTTGCCGGCCTTCATCGCGGCCATCGCAACCAGCGTGTGCCAATGGTCAACCGTGCCGCAAATGACGGCATCGACGTCCTTGCGCTCCAGCAGCTTGCGAAAATCGGCGTAGCCTTCGGCGCCGGGGAAATCTTTTTGAGCCGTCGCCAGGTGGCCGGCGTCGACGTCACATACGGCAACGATATTGCCGTATCTCCGGGCGTTTCTGGCATCGCCCCTGCCCTGTCCGCCGCAGCCGATGAGTGCGAGGTTGATTTTCTCACTGGGCGGCAGAGAATCCGCTCGTCGTCTAGGCCGTTGAGCGGCGCATTCGTCCACGAACCATGAGGGAAGTGAGGAAACGGCGGCCGCCGCACCAGCGGCCTTTAGGAAGCTGCGGCGTGAACTGATAAGGCTTGTTGTCTTCATGATGGTCTCCAGAAAATGTGTTATGTAGTATCATTCCTGCAAAACTCGGCCGGACAAAAACGAACCGGCGTCGGT
>DQCG01000168.1 GCA_003533825.1 Phycisphaerales bacterium | reverse complement strand
CCCGGCAAGTATATGCCGGTCGTCTACAGCCGCTTCGAGGGTACCGAGTGCATGAACTATTCGCCCCTGGTCTATGCTTATGAGCAGGAGAATATCGCTATAACCGGCAAAGGAGTCCTCGACGGCAGGGCCAGTGACGAAAACTGGTGGCGATGGAAGCGAACCCAGCGTGATGATGTTAATGCACTGCGGAATCAGGGAGAAACGGGCGAGCCGGTCGAGCAAAGAATCTTCGGTTCCGGTAAGCAATTGCGCCCCAATATGATTCAGCCCTACAAATGCAAAAATGTCCTGATCGAGGGCGTGACAATCAAGAACTCGCCCATGTGGCACATCCACCCGGTGCTCTCGACAAACGTCACCATCAGAAACGTGCGGGTTATCGGTCACGGCCCAAACAACGACGGCTGCAATCCCGAATCCTGCAGGGATGTCCTCATCGAAGGCTGCTATTTCGACACCGGGGACGACTGCATCGCCATCAAGGCCGGCAGGAACAATGACGGCAGGCGGGTGAACGTGGCCAGCGAAAACATCGTCATTCGAAACTGCCAGATGAAAGACGGGCACGGCGGAGTGGTCATCGGCAGCGAAACTTCCGGCGGTACGAGAAACGTCTTCGCCGAGAATTGCACGATGGACAGCCCGAACCTTGACCGGGCGCTGCGGATTAAAAGCAACTCCGTTCGCGGCGGGACAATCGAAAATATCTACATGAGAAACGTCACCATCGGGCAGGTCGCCGAGGCGGTGCTCAAGGTCAACTTCAACTACGGCGAAGGCGACGCCGGAGAGTTCACGCCGATCGTTCGCAACGTAAACATGGAGAA
This sequence comes from Phycisphaerales bacterium, assembly GCA_003533825.1. Classification (GTDB taxonomy): domain Bacteria; phylum Planctomycetota; class Phycisphaerae; order Sedimentisphaerales; family Anaerobacaceae; genus JAFGPJ01. Next base: position 10,632 of record DQCG01000168.1, on the reverse strand, counting down.
CATCACCAGCGGCAAAAGTAAATATGCCCTGTCAATCAGCGGTTACGAACGCTCGCCGATAACCGCCATCCGCCTGAAGAACTGTATCTTCGATAACGTCGAAAAATCCAATATCCTTGTTGGAGTAAAAAATATCGCCTTCGAAAATGTGATGATTAATGGCAAAGCCCAGAAATAAAATATGAAGGTGTGTTGTGCACACCCTACCTGAGTAAACATAAAAGGATTACAGTGGCAAACAATAGGGATTATCAAAAAGCTGTTGAGCTAATAAGCAAATCGCACGATATTCTTATCACGTCTCATACCAAGCCGGACGGGGACGCCTGCGGGTGCGTCTCGGCGATGCGCGAGGCTCTGGAGGCCCTCGGCAAAAATGTCACGCCGCTGATGCTGTCGGCGGTGCCGCAGTGGTATGAGTTTTTATTCGCCGAAAAGCCCGCCGTGCTCGGCGAAGATGTCCGGCTCGATGAGCTTACGGCGGGGCGGTTCGGCCAATTCGACCTTATCCTCATTGTCGATACCAACAGCCACAGCCAATTAGCGAAATTCAACGATTATCTCAAGCAGAACGACAAGCCGGTCCTTATCCTCGACCACCACGAAACCTCCGACGGCCTCGGCGATGTCGAGCTAATCGATTCCAATGCCGCTGCGACGGCCCTGATTGTGCTCGACTTGCTCAAATATGCTGGCTGGCCTGTCACCGAGAAAATTGCCGAATCGCTGTTCGTCGCGCTGGCGACCGATACCGGCTGGTTTCAGTTCAGTAATTCCAACAGCAGGGTGTATCGCGCCTGCGCCGAGTTGATCGACGCAGGCGTAAAACCAACGCAAATCTACGACCATTTGTATCTGAACTTCTCATATCCGCGTTTCAGGCTGATGGCGGGAATGCTCGACAAGCTCGAGCTGCACATGGACGGCCGGTACGCCGCCATGCAGATAACCCGGCAGGATTTCGAACGAACCGGCGCCGCCTACAGCGACACCGAAAACCTCATCAACGAATGTCACCGTATCGACTCGGTCGAAGCCTCGGCCTTGTTCATCGAGCTTAAAGACGGCCGAATCCGATGCTCGCTTAGAAGCAGGGTCCCCCTCGATGTCAGCATAATCGCTTCCAAATTCGGCGGCGGAGGCCACACGATGGCCGCCGGAACATTTCTGCCAGGCCCGCTCGAAAACGCTAAACAGCTTATTCTTGAGGAAATCTCAAAAAGCCTGGATTAGCTTTTAAAAGCCAATACGCACAACGCAGTACGCAATACGAACAATCAATACGTTGGTGAATGGCCTAATTTCCCGGAATAAACTAAAGAATCAGCAGGTGACAGTGAGACTGTTGAACCAGCCCCACTGTCCCTTAGCTTTTCAAGCCGTTGCCACCTTCGCCGAAAACAGGCAAAAAAATAGCAGAAGGCTCTATGTTTCGCGATTCACTTAGATCTTCGTCACCAGCGCTCCCCAGCCGTTGCGCGGCTCGCGCCAGGCCAGGTCGTTAATCTTCGGATCGCTGGTGATCTCGCCGGCCTCGTTCAGCACGAGCTTCTTTCCAGCGCGGGCGCAGAGGTTGCCGAGCTGGATATTTGCGGCCATTGGGCCGGAGTAGCCGAAGTTGGACTGGCTGAACTCACGCGGCTTCTCTCCCCTGCAGGCCATGAAGAATTCCTTGTGATGGCCGGGTGAACGCTCAAGCAGTTTGGGCGGATCGCCGAACTCTTTTTGCCTTTCCAGTGGAAGCAGTCGCACAGTTCCCCAGTAATCACCTTCAACCAGCATTTTGCCCTTGGTACCGTACAACAAATTTCCGGTTCTCGGTAGTTTCATTTTGCGGCCTCTCATTGCGAGTTCCTCGGGAGCCTCCGGCATAAAAGGCGTTCCATCTGCTTTGTTGCCCTCGTACCAATAGGTGGTAAAGCCAGGTCGGCCTCCTTTTGCACGGTAAGTCGATTTCACGATCATCCCTTTCGGCCACTGGTCCCCAACCTCACCGTTCATTACAATCGGCTCGGCGGTAACTGCATAGCCAGGTTTCATGATCGAGTAAATTCCGTCGGTTGTGTGGCATGCCATATCGCCCAGGGCGCCTGATCCGAAATCGACGATGCCGCGCCAGGCAAATGAATGATAAATGGATTGCCCGACATGCCGGTCTTCAATGTCGGCGCCTTTGCGATATTTTGCTATGTAAGGCCGCATAGCTGCCGGGCCGATCCACGCATCCCAATCCAGATTATCCGGAACCGGATCGGAATAGGCGGGGCGTTTGTACCCCTGGGGCCAGACAGGACGGTTCGTCCAGGTGTGAAATTCTTTGATTTCACCGATCGCGCCGGCCTTCACATATTCGTAAGCAGTCCTCCACCCATCTCCGGCATGGCCCTGGTTGCCCATCTGGGTCACGACCTTGGTATTCCTGGCGTAGGCGGCCGCCAGCAACTGCGCCTCGCGGACCGACCAGGTCAGCGGCTTTTCGGTGTAGCAGTGAATACCCATGGAAACCGCGGTCATCGTCGGGGCATAATGGGTGTGATCCGGCGTCGCCACGAAAACAACGTCGAGATCCTTGCCGTGCTTTTCGAAGACTTTCCGCCAATCGGTATATCCGGCGGCCTGATTCCAGCCTTTCTTTCCGAGGACGCCGCCCCACCGGCTTTTGTCCACTTCGGCGAAGGCTATGCACTGACAGCCTTCTCCGTGGGCTGCGCCCGTATGGGCCCCGGCCCGTCCGCCCGCGGCGATAAATCCAACCTGGAGTTTTTCGTTGAGTCCCTGGCCACGGATGAGGCTCGGGAAACCAATAGAGCATGCTGCTCCAACGGCAGCGGTGCGTTTGATAAACTGACGACGTGTGATGTTTGACATGATTTTGGTTCCTTAACTTTAAGTTAATAAAATCGACCCATGTTCCAATCGTATCCGGCAACATCTAACTAATTGCCAATTCAGTCGCCTATTTTATCCTTTGGATTTAAAGCATGCAAGCTTTATTTGGAAAATCGTGGTTTTTGTGGCAGGCGGACACCTTTATTACCTCGCATCTACCTTAAAGCGATAGAGGAAAGACTCCACGTATATCCGAAAAAGTTTACAAGATGCTGGTAATATAACAACAAATGTGGTATCTTTACTCAAATATGGAACCTTATCTGCGTAGCTAAGCGTTCTAAATGTAAACTTCACTAAACGAAAGGGGTACAGGGCAATGAACCGGACACAAAGAGTGAATCTGAGAAACACTATTCTGGCTTTGGCAGCCATCCTTGTCATCGCAACTACAGGTGCAAATGCACAGCAAAAGCTGGGTGATTTTGTATCAGAAGGCGGCTTCGACTGGATAATAGGTAGTTGGGAGGCATCGAGCGATCAGGGCGACAAAATCGAGCTCGTCTACAAATGGGAACTCGATAAGCACATGATAACAATGCTGCTAAAATGGCCGAACAACGAATACCGCGCCATGATCTTCTACAAGCCGGCCGAAGACAAAATAATCCAGGTAACGGTGGATAACCAAGGCGGTACGGGCAAAGGCACCTGGGAGCCCGATGGCGACAAGGCCGTCCTTAAACACGAACACACCGGGTCCGACTGGCAGACTAACAAGATGGGTTTTGCCCACTCGAAAGTCGATGCCAACACTATGAAGTGGGAAGTTCTCGAACTGGACAGCTCGGGCGAAGTTTCCGATTACCCGATGTTCACTGTAGAGTTTAAGCGCCAGAAAAAAACGGCCACCAAAAAATAGTGGAAAGTGCGAGTGATTGGACAATGCCGCTGCCGGCGGTTCAGGTATGATATACATTGAAGATATCAGGCCGTATGTCCCGGCTCTATATGAAACGGTTGAATTTGCACAAGTTAAGGGCCTATACCGGTTGATTCGGTATAGGCCCGATTATTTTTTTCTAAGGGCAATCCGGCGCTGATTTAAATCACGATCTCCAAAATTATGCCCCTTTTACAAAAGCCGGCAGATATAGAGAACCGTCAACTCTTTTGTTTGGAATAAGTCAGTGAAAACGTGTACTAATTTGGCGAGGTAATAGTTCGGTGTTGCGGGTTTTAATCTAAAGTAAAAATCATAATATTGGAATTTGGCCCATCGTCAGGAAGAAAGTATAGATTTCCATTGAAGGTCATGCCTTCGCGACTTAATGGATTTTTCCAATCATCTCGTGGCAAATTAATACGTTTTACTAATGTCCAGTTTTCAGGATCGATAACATCTATAACGGAATCATCGTCCTTATGTCCGCTACATAGAAGTTTACCTGTAAAGTACTTGATGTCCTGATATGCCATTAACGTCGGGGAATCGACCTTGCTTGTCTGATGTCCATCAAAATCCCACGTATAGAAATGAAGCGCATCCCAATTAACTCCATAAAGAAGGTTTTTCCCGTCAGATGCAATGGCGCCAATGTGGTCCTCAACTGGAAACGACCTGCGTATATCCATGCTATTGGGATCAACACCGTAGATCATTGTCCGGCTTTGCCTTCTATACTCGGCATTTGGAATCCAAAGGTAATGGCCGTCAAACTGCACGCCGCCGGGATGAATCAAAGTATCATCAGTTAATTCTATCTTTGAATTTAGGTCGGCGTTTTGCCTGTTAATCTTAAATAACCAGCCTCGCCCCTGATCTTTGTCCACTGAAGTTACAAAATAAAATTGCTTTGTGAGATCAAGCCCCTGAACATGGTAGGTAGCAAACTGTAGTGGAACTTTATGTATGAGCTTTAAACCCCCGGAGTGAAGTAAGGCATCCAACGCGTCTTTCGGAGAATTTTCCCCACCCTGCTTACAAACGAGAATTAACGGCAGAGCTAACAATAAGAAAATAAGAAGAACTCGATTGAAGATTACAACGGTACGCTGCATCATTTTTCCCTCAAACGACATTTGCCACTTATTCAAATCCAGCCACACTACTGTGTCCAATTTCCGATAGAGTAACGACTTTCTCTCGAATATTCAATGCACAAACACCTCCGCTCCAAGTACGAAACGACCGTCGGCAACTAAAGGGCTAAAAGCAGAGTTGTATGTACCCCTCGTAATTAATCTTCTGATTGAATTTTGGCAGCCAGCGGTTAGAATAGTCTGGCGATATCGAAAGAATGCTCTTTATAGAAAGGTGATTTTATGAAAGCTAAAAAGTGCCGGATTTATGTAATAACGGTAATGCTGTTTTTTTTGAGTTTCCTCGCCGGAGTGATTACCTTCGCCCAGATTGCAGACAAGGCTGAAATCCAGCAGGAATTTCGCAAACGGCTGAGCGAGTCCGATGGGGTCTCTGTATATGTGGATGTCATTACGAAAGAAAAGTCAGAAGAAGAATCTATGACGAGTCAATTGCAGGAGGACGTCGAATGGGAGCTGGAGGATGCCGATATCAAGATTATAAGCAAAGAGGATCTGGAATATGCTCCAGGCCGGCCGCGACTGGGGGTATATCTTGTGATGTATAAAGAGCCCGGGGTCAAAGATGTATATCTTTATTCTTTTCGGGTGACACATTTCGAGGATGCGACTCTGACGAGGAAATATCAATTTGCCGAGGGTATTTGTTGGGACAGCGGCCTTTATATCGGCAGGGAGAGAACATCTGCGATGAGGGGGGTCGTCAAGTCTCACGTTCGTAAATACATAAACGACTACCTCGCGGCCAATCCGAAGCCATCGCAGCGGCGGCAGCCGGAGCAGACCAGATACTGATACGGCTACTTTTTCCGCACTTTATGGGTGTTTGTCAAGAAATCACCGGAAATTTTGGCTTGCTGTGACAATACGTTGTCACTCTTAGGTAGAAATATTTTGCAAAATCTTAAGTTTCACATCAACATATTAGCTGTCTCAAAACGCTTAATCTAAAGTTATGGGAAATATACATAAGCGTACTTGATAGCCGTCGCGGTCGATATGGAGGTGGTCTTATGAGATTTGCCTTTCTTTCGTATTTGTTAACGGGGCTGTATTTCGCCTCGGTTTGCGGGGCGGAGTTCCAGGTCAATACGCATACGACGAATGAACAAAAGAACGCCGCGATAGCGATGGATGAAGATGGAAATTTTGTGGTTGTCTGGAGCAGCTATGGTCAGGACGGCAGCTCGAACGGTATTTTCGGGCGGCTTTTCGATGCGAATTGCGGCCGGCTCGGCGAGGAATTTCAGGTAAATACGACCTCCTCCGGCAACCAGACGGAACCGGCCGTGGCAATGGACGCAGCGGCCGGTTTTGTCGTAACGTGGCACGGGCCGGGATTCATCGAAGAAGACCGGGAGGATATCTTCGCCCGGCGGTTCGATCCGAATGGCCTGCCCGTCGGCGATGAGTTTCGCGTCAACAGCTATACCGGCGACAAACAAGTTTTTCCCTGTACGGCTGTGAATAAGGACGGCACGTTTATCATTGCCTGGGAGAGTAAAAATACGCCACAGGAGGGTGACAAGGCGATATGCTGCCAGTTATACGATAGTAACGGCGTAGAATTCGGGGCCGAGTTTTTCGTTCACGAGGAAGCATCGGTCTATCGCTATCCGGATGTGGCGGCGGATGCCAACGGCAGCTTCGCGGTTGTCTGGATGGAGGATAAGAGCAGCAATTCGATTATGGCCAGGTTGTTCGATCCGAACGGCGAGCCCCGGACGGATACGTTCAAGGTAAACTCGGTCAGGATCAGCTCGGTCACGAGGCCGTCGATTGCGATGGACGATTCGGGCTGTTTTGTAGTGACATGGGATGGCGACCCTGAGCTGGCCGGACAGGACGATATTCACGCCCGGCTGTATGATGCCGACGGCACGCCTTTTGGTGGGCAGTTTCGCGTTAATACGACTCTTACATGTGCCCAGCAATATCCCAGGGCGTCGATGAACGGCGATGGGGAATTTGTTATCGCCTGGGATTGCAGGATCGACCCTGACGATGACAATCAAAGAGACATAATCGGTCAGCGATTCGACAACTCCGGCGAGTTTATCGGCGACGAATTCCAGATGAACACCTATGGGCTGAACGACCAGAGGAATCCCGCCGTTGCGATAAGCGAGACCGGAGGGTTCGTCGCCGTATGGCAAAGCCAGACACAGGACGGCTCACGCTACGGCATCTTCGCCCGCTCCGGCCCAATCATCGGCTCGGCCGACTTTAACACCGACGGGCTCGTAGATTTTCGCGACTACAATATCCTTGCCGGCGAATGGATGCAAAACAAAAATCCGCTGACATCGGATTTGATCGACGACAACAAAATCGACGAGCTGGACCTGGCCGAATTCTGCCGACAGTGGCTCGTCACTGTCAATAATTAGTCGATAAGTATTGAATTTCAAGCGCCTTCCCGCTATGTTATACTAATTCTCCTGTTTGATGAGAATGGATTAGTAATAATGCAGTTATCGAAAGGCAAGGAAAGATGAAGAGGATATTGACAGCCCTGTTAATTCTATCGTTTGTTGTTAACTCGCCGGCATCCGAAGGTGCGTTTACTAAGTTTGTCTATCGTCAGGGTGATAAGCTCATGGACGAGCACGGCGAGCTTCGCTTCGTCAGCTTCAACATCCCAAACCTGCATTATGTCGAAGACAACATGCCCTTTACCGAGCTGAATCCGTGGCGGCTGCCGAACGAGTTCGAGATTGCCGATGCCCTCGAAGCCGTTAGGCAAATGGGCGGCCGGGTCGTACGCACCTATGCCTTGTCCGTTCGCGTATCCGGCGAAGATTCTAATATACCGCGACACATAATCGGGCCGGGACAGTTCGACGAAAAAGCCTTCCAGGCTCTCGATATGGTTCTGGCCGTCGCCAATCGCAAAGGCATTCGGGTAATCATTCCTTTCATAGATAACTGGAAATGGTGGGGAGGAATCGAAGCGGCGGCGGCGTTTCGTAGTAAAAAGCAGCAGGACTTCTGGACCGACCCGGTACTTTTCGAGGATTATAAAAAAATCGTCGGCTTCGTGATAAACCGGACGAACACGGTGACGGGTGTAAAATATCGTGATGACAAGGCCGTTTTCGCATGGGAGACGGGCAACGAGCTTGTCTGCCCGCATGAATGGACGACGAAAGCCGCCGCATATATGAAGAGCCTTGATAATAATCATCTGGTCCTTGACGGTTTTCACACGACGAAGCTGCGGGACGAATCTATCCGGGACGATAACATCGACATTGTCACCACACATCACTATTCGAAGAATCCGGCCGAGACCATCGGCCAGATCAAAAGCAACATGGCCAAAGCCCGCGGCAAAAAGCCGTACTTCGTCGGCGAGTTCGGTTTCATACCAACCGACGCCGTGGAGAAGGTGCTTCAAACGGTAATAGAAGAAAACGTAAGCGGCGCCCTGATCTGGTCGCTCCGTTTCCGCAGCCGGGATGGCGGCTTTTACTGGCACAGCGAGCCTTACGGCGGCGATTTGTTCAAATCGTATCACTGGCCGGGCTTTGCCTCCAACGCGTCGTTTGACGAGACCGGCCTGCTCGAGCTAATGCGTCAAAAGGCGTTTGAAATCAGGGGCATTGCCGCCCCGGCCATTGAAAAGCCAGCCCCGCCGGTACTGCTTGATATCGAAGATGTCGCCGCGATTTCATGGCAGGGAAGCGCCGGCGCCCAGAGCTATATCGTCGAAAGGACGCAGAGCAAGGACGGCCCGTGGCTGGCCGCGAAATGCAACATATCCGACGCCGCACTTCAATACCGGCCGTTATTTAACGATACATCTGTCGAAATCGGCAAGAGTTATTATTACCGTGTCATCGCTATGAATTCGGCCGGTATTTCCAAACCCTCCAACATCGCCGGGCCCGTTTCGGTTTCTAATAAAACGCTCGTTGATGAAATGCAGGACATGCAATTTATTCACAAACACAGCGATAATCTGTCGCTGGAAATCAAGCAGGCTCGCAATTTCAAGGAAGATGCGCACAGGCTAAAGGGCAAATCGGGTGACTTCGTCGTCTATAAAGTCGAGCCGCCGATTAATTCATGGAAGGTATATTCATTCTTTCCCGATGAGATTACGGATTTCAGGTTCTCGGCCTCAGCGGACGGCCGGAGCTTCGAGCAGGTCAAATTCGAACGAAAGGATTATTTCGCCGGCAAAGGCGAGTACGACTACTACAAACCAGTCCTCTACAAAGGCACCATCTCCGGCGATAAAGCAGCATATCTGAAAATAGAGTACAACACAGAAACACAAATCTCGTGCGTAGAAATCAAATACGGCGGATAAAACAGCCGAGGATTATCCCGGTAACAATGGTAAAGTGCCTTTTCATAAAATCTTTTTACAGAACATTTACCTCGCTAAATTGATCGCCGAACGCATGCCAAACGCATACTAAAACCACGTTTTCTTGCTGAAAATTGCGTTATTTGGTACTGCTCGGGTCTGGGCCAGCAGAATGTATTATCCAGCCAGTCACTGAACGGTGACTATTCATTACAGATTTGGCTTGACATTGTCATCCCCGTCTTTTAAGCTGAGTTATAGAGGTTGGTAGGAAGGCATCCCGGAAGCGAATAGGCGTATTGATTTTTCCCTCCGTCGTCATGTTTAGTATGGTTCAGGGGAAGATGTAAACATTTATTTAGGAGGAAAGACACATGAAACGAATCTACTTATATAGTCTCGCGGCAGCACTACTAACGATGGGCAACGTCAGGACAGGAGGAGTGATATCTATTTCCCCTTATGTTCATTGAGCTGTTAAAGAATAAGTAGGGTTGGCAAACCCTTAAACCAATTAAGTTAGCTGTACGATTGGAGGACTGGATTATGAAAAAGTCTCGATTTTTTTTAGCATTATCGTTTGTTAGCCTAGCATTAGTACTCATTCCAACTAATGCTAAAGCGGCCTTGTGGGAGGTTCCCACCAGCCTCAATCCCGGTGATACATTCCGTTGGGTGTTCGTGACATCGGGGTTCAGCACTGCCGAATCAGCCGATATTAGCACCTACAATACTTTCGTCAACAAAGCAGCGAATATAGATACATCGATTTCAGGGGTAGTGGGAAAATCAAACATTGTGGAGATCGGGTGGAAAGCTATAGCATCGACCCCAACGACTAATGCGATTGATAACATAGGAGGATATTCGCCCGCGGGCATTTACACGCCCATCGGGGACCTGGTGGCGAACGGCACGACCGATATGTTCGACGAAGACGACCTATACAACCCGATTAAATTTACGGAGGCAGGCGAAGTGGTTGTTGCTAATAAGGGTGTGTGGACAGGCTCGGTGGCTACGGGGCAAGGGAGGGAGCTAGGTGAGCTAGGCAGAGAGCACGCCACAATCGGCTTAGCGACAATGAGCACGGATTCATGGATAGACCATGGTTTGGTCCCCCATTACTCTGAGTTCCATAGGTTGTACGCTATCAGCGAGGAGCTTACGGTGGTTCCTGTGCCCAGCGCACTCATCCTCGCGGCGACTGGCCTGTTGTCCTCCACGCTGGGCCTCATCCGATTGCGCCGCAAGCATCAGGAACCAGGCCAGATATAGAGTTACTGTAGGCGCCCAGGCCGCTGACGGCCCAGCGCTGCCAACGTCGAACGTAAAAATAATAAAATAATAGGAAATAATAGGGACGGACCCAATCCTGTTCG
>DQCG01000475.1:4474-15105 GCA_003533825.1 Phycisphaerales bacterium | reverse complement strand
GATCGAAAGGCCTATGCTCAAGCCGGCGGAGGAATCGTCGCTGATTCCGAACCGGAAGCCGAGTGGGCCGAGACAATTGTAAAAGCAAGAGCACTGCTCGCAGGAATAAACAGCGTAATGTGTCGTGCGTGATGCGTATTGCGCTATATTAAACGATGAATGAAAAAGTCTTTCTAAACGATAAATTAGTCGATATCGACAAGGCCTGCATATCCGTCACGGACAGCGGGTTTTTGTACGGAGCCGGGCTTTTCGAGACCATGCGCAGTCATAACGGCGTGGTCTTCGCCCTGACAGACCACCTGGACAGGCTGTTTCTCAGTGCCGATGTTCTGTCGATAAACAATCCGTACGATCGGGGATATATCGCCGAAGCGATCGACAAAGTGCTCAGCGCGAATAAGCTGACCGATGCCCGGCTGCGTCTGACGCTCACGAACGGTCCGATGACCGAATCTGAGCAGCAGCGCAAATCGACGCTTCTTATTACCGCCGCAAAGTTCCGCTCTTACCCGCCCGAATATTACAAAAAAGGCGTTATGGTCGTGCTGTGCCCTTTCAGGCAGAATCCAATCGATCCGCTTTCCGGCCGGAAAACGACGAGCTATTTCTCGCGCATGATTGCGCTGAACCTGGCGCATCAGAAAAAGGCCGCCGAGGCGCTCTGGTTTACTGTGGATAATCGTCTGGCTGAGGGGTGCATCAGCAACGTGTTTCTGGTCAAGGACTCTAAACTCTACACCCCGCCGATTAAGACACCTGTCCTGCCGGGTGTCGCCAGAAAAACAGTTTGCCAGCTCGTTCTGCAAAACTCCATAGAATTAATCGAAAAAGACCTCACCATAGACGAAGTGCTTGCCGCGGACGAAGTTTTTCTGACGAATGTAATTATGCAGGTTATGCCGATAATCAAAATAGAAAAGCACACGGTCGGCGACAGCCTGGTCGGGCCTGTTACCAGAGAGCTGCAAAAGAGGTTCGGAGACTTCGTGCGAAACCATTGCAGGAAAGACCAATGAGAATAAAAGATATTGCAGAGCGGATCGACCAAATAACCCCGCTCAAGCTGGCGCAGGACTGGGACAATGTCGGACTGTTGATTGGCGATCCGCAGAAAGTTGTCAAAAATATCCTGCTGACTATCGATATCACGCGTGACGTTGTCGCTGAGGCGAAAAAACTGAAAACGGATTTGATTATCAGCTATCATCCGGTGATCTGGGATGCGCTCAAGAAAATCACCGCCGACGGTCCGACCGGCGTTGTGTATGATTTGATTCGGTCAGGCACCGCGGTTTTCTCGATACATACCGCCATGGATTCGGCCGTCGGCGGAGTCAACGACGGCCTTGCCGGGATCGTCGGCATCGTTAATGGCGAGCCGGTAGGTGATTATGTGGCAAACCCGTCGGGCGACAATTACAAGCTTGTTTTCTTTGTCCCCGCCAAATCGGCCGCGAAAGTCTCGAACGCCGTATTTGCCGCCGGGGCAGGGGCAATCGGAAACTACAGCCACTGCGGATTCGGCGCCGAGGGTACGGGAACCTTCCTGCCCCGCAAGGGCGCAAAGCCGGCAATCGGCAAAAGGGACAAGCTGGAAAAGGTCGGCGAGATACGATTCGAGACGATTGTGCCGGCAGGGAAACTCGATGGTGTCGTCGCGGCGATGAAAAAAGCACACCCCTACGAGATGCCGGCCTTCGATGTTTTCAAACTGCATGATACCGAGTTGCCGTTCGGCCTGGGCCGGATTGGCAAACTGGCCCGGCCTGAGCGAGTCGCGCAGATCATCAAGAGAATTAAGAGGGTAACCGGCACTAAGGCGGTCGGCCTGGTCGGGGACGAGAAACGGCTGGTAAAAAAAGCGGCAGTTTGCGCCGGCTCGTGCGGCAAGATTATCAATTCGATAATCGCGGCAAAGGCCGATTTGTACCTGACCGGAGAATTAAAACATCATCAGGCACTGGCCGCACAAGAGGCAGGGCTGACCTGCATATGCCTGAGCCACACCGTTTCGGAAAGGTTCATATTAAAAAAATTCGCCAGACAGTTGCAAAAACAAATAAAAACAATAAAAATTAACATAAGCAAGAAAGATGCAGACCCGTTTAAATGGAAGACAATATGACAGAAGAAAAGCGGCAAGTACAGGAAATACAGGAAGATCAGGACCTGCAGGAAATAGCAGAGGTGCAGGAAGCAGAAGAAACTCAGGAAGCACAAGAAGCGCAGGAACTGCAGGATGATGAATTTCAAACGCCTGAGCAAGAACGGCCCAATACGCCGCAGTGTGATCAGGACGGCACACCGACGGTCGAGTCGGTCGTGGAAGCGGTTTTGTTTGCCAGTGACGAGCCTCTCACGGAGGCCCGGCTGGCGAATATTATCGAGACCAGCACAAAGCAGGTTCGTCAGCACATCAAAAGTCTGAATGACAAGTACCGGGCGAACAATAACGCCTTCAGAATAGAAAAAATCGCCGGCGGTTGTCAAATGCTGACGTTGAGCCCTTACAATCACTGGCTTAAGAAACTGCTGCGCGCTCGCAGCGACAACAAGCTCAGCCCCGCCGCCCTGGAGACGCTTGCCATTATCGCATATAAACAGCCGGTTATTCGCGCGGATATCGAAGCTATAAGAGGCGTTGCCGTCGGCGAGGTGATTCGATCTCTGTGCTATAAAGGGCTGGTCAAGATTGTCGGCCGGGCCGAGGTTCTGGGCAGGCCAATGCTGTACGGAACGACGAAAAAATTTCTCGAAGTTTTCGGCCTCAATACACTTAAAGACCTACCGAAAGTCCAGGAGCTAAAAGAGCCGGATTCGTAATCCGTGCTCATGTGCATTTTGTTTTTTTCGAACCACGAAATCTTTCATGCAGAAAGGCTGCACGATAGGCGAAAATTTCGACAAACAGAGCTGGGTTGTGACGCGGCGGATTTTCCTGAAGGCCTCTGCGGCGACTCTTGCCGGCCTAGCTTTGACGCCGACTTCCTGTACCGGTCCGGCTGGCCGCGGTCGCAGACCGGGGGAGGTGAGATTCGGCATAGTCACCGACTGTCACTACGCCGACGCCGATACCGTCGGCACACGCTATTACCGGCATTCCCTCGACAAGCTTAGCGAATGCGTCGCGGCGATGAACGCCCAAAAGGTCGATTTTCTCGCGGAACTCGGTGATTTCAAGGACCATGATTCCCCACCTGTAGAGAAAAAAACCCTGTCGTATCTGCGGGCTGTCGAGAGTATATTCCACAAGTTCGACGGCCCAACCTACCACGTGCTTGGCAATCATGACCAGGACAGTCTCTCGAAATCGCAATTTCTGGCCAATATCGAAAACACGGGTATAGACCCCGGCAGAACCTACTACTCGTTCGATTTCAACGGCGTGCACTTTGTCGTTCTCGACGCCAACTACAAATCCGACGGGGCCGATTACGACCACGGCAATTTTGACTGGACCGACGCCAATGTCCCACTGGCCGAGCTGCAATGGCTAAAACGGGACATGGCTGCCTCGCGAGGAGCCGTCATTGTCCTGATCCACCAGCTCCTCGACGACACCGGCTCGCACTATGTCAAAAATGCCGCCGAGGTGCGGCAAGTTCTCGAACAATCGGGCAGCGTTCTGGCCGTGCTGCAGGGCCACCGCCACGATGGAGGCTACAGCCTTATAAACAGGATCCACTACTATACGTTAAAAGCAGTAATCGAAGGTCCCGGCCCGGAAAACAACTCTTACGCCGTCGTCGAAATCCGGCCGGACAGGAATATCATTATTTCCGGCTACCGAAAAGCAGTCAGCAGACAGCTTGCCCCGTTATAAACATGTTTAATCCCACGGCAGTTCTTTCGCATCGGGCTTAACTGCGTAAGCGGGACGGGGATGCTCATCATTGAAAACATACAAATCCTGCTGCTTTTCAATGACCACAAAGCTCTCATCGATAGAGCCGTCCGGCCCGGTGACTTTGTCGAGCGAAAGTTTTAAGTGTTTCGCAAAAAATTTGTAAGCCCCGAGACGCTTGGAGATGCCGTAATCGTGCCCCTCATCGGGAAGGTGCAGATACTCAATGTTATCCTGGGCTCCGTAGAGACGATAGACGTTCCGGATATNNCACATCCGGCGTGTTCTTGGTCCAGTCCTTGCCGTCCGAGATAAGCATCTGCGGCCGGGGAGCCGCAAGGGCGGCGATATCCGTATTGTTTGTCTCATGCGTATCGCTTTTGTGGATGGGCATGCCGCTCTCGCAGTTGCAGCCGCCAAAAAAGTGGGCCGAGACCATGACCACAGGGACCGATACGGCTATGCGATCATCGACGGCGGTCAGCATGAACGATTGTGTTCCTCCGCCGGAACAGCCGGTGATGCCGATACGCTTCGGATTAATATCATCCAGCGAAAGGAGAAAATCCACCGCTCGGATTGAATTCCAGAGTTGGAGTTTGAGAACCTTCGGCCGATTATGGCTCCAGCCTGCGTTTTTCCAGTCACCCCATCCGACCATATCATACGAAAAAACCACGGTTCCCATCTTTGCCAGCGTTGCGCAGCGCTTTTGCTGGTTAGCTCGAAAACGTCCATAGTTTTCCGGACTGCCTGCATGGCCGTGCGGACAAAGTATCCCGGCAAATGGCCCGTTGCCGTCTCGCGGACGATAAAGACTACCGGTAACAAAGACGCCGGGCAAAGATTCAAAAGCGGCGTTTTCCACGGTATAGCCATTATATTTGCGTTTACTGTGGATGATCGGCTTGAGTGGGTGTTTCTCGGGCAGCGGCAAGAGTTCGGCTCCGCGAAGAATGCACTCACGAATTGTCTCGGCTCGTGCCTTCCATTGCTCCAGGTTGGAATAGCTTCGGGCAAACTTCGCAAGTTGCTCTTTCGCGGCTTCTTCGCTGTGGTAGTTGCCCTGGCAGAGTTGAGGTTTCTTTTCCTCGGCGCCTTGTCCCGGAATTGGCGACAATCCGAGCACGAGTACCGATGTGCCGATGATCACTGTCTTGTAGATGCTACTTAATTGACTTTGCATTTGTAACCTCCTGATAGGATATTTTTAGTACATATTCGTATTACCAAGCTCACCAGTCCGCTAACGGCCGTAACCTGACGGAGCTAACATGGTTGCCATCCTTCCAAACGGGTGACAGCAGGACGGCCACTCGAACTTTACCCTTTGTCCGTGGTAATCGCACTATAAGTCGTCTGACCCCCTTATTAACCTTCTGGGGACGCTTCTGCTCGGCTGATTCAACCGTAAATTCAGTATCGGCCGGGGATAACACTCGTGCTATGAGTTCTCTTCCGCCGAGAGTAAGTGCCGCTGTTCCACCTCTTTTGGTGGATATTTGCGCATCGGTCGTCATTGCCCATGTCACTTCACAGGGCTTCTGAATGTCAAACTCATCCTGTACGAGCACAGCTCGTCGATTTCCTACCATTGCGATACCTCTTACTGTTCCGCCTGCAAACTTCTTGTAGGCTGACGTAAGGTCAACGAGCACAAAAGGTGAAGACGTTTTCATTTGGATATTGTGGAAGTTTGATTCTGCCAGGGGATCCTGGTCTTCACCGTCCAATAGGCAAACGTTATGACTTTTAGAGTTCAAACGATAATAGGACCATCGTTTTCCTCCCCGTCCCTTACTCCAATACCCTGGCAGATTGTAGTTGTCCGAGCCAAGGTCGCGTGCCCATCGAACTCCCAGAGCATCCAGCTCGAAGTTACCCAAATCCAGATGCCCGTGATTGACCTGGTTATAGCCGGCCTTGACGCCCACCCAAAGCGCCTCGGGGTCGTCCCAAGCACTTCGGAATACGGCCACTTCCACCGGTCCGCGAAAATAACGGTCGAGGTCTCTTGCCGGGAGTTTTCCGCCCGGCTCCGGCATGTACCAGACCACGTGCTGCGGACTGGCCCTGTGTTTTGCCAGCATAGCGCGCTCATCATCGGCATAGAACGGCTTGTTGTATGTGCGTGCCAGCCAGAACAAGCACGGCAGCGTTCTTCTGGAGCTTCTTTCTCCGACGTCGGCAAGGTTCAGATAGTACCCGGTCGGTCCGGCGGTATATATCGGGAAATTTCCCGCCTCTGACAATCCCTTGATTTTCAGCAGGCCAAAGTCGTTGCCCAGGGCGCTTTGAAGCGCCGCCAGGCCGTAAGCCGTGTAATGCGTGGCATAACTCCAGTAGCCGGGCCCTTCCCCCCAAGCTCCATCGGGGCCGTAGCTTTTGAGAGCACGAGGCAGCGACCGGACGGCTGCTGAGACTATCTGCTCGGCATACCGCGGGTCCGACTCAGCGATAGCCAGCGAGCCGACTATCAGGCCGCCGTTACAGACCTGGTTCCAGTTATGCTCACTTTTGGCCCACCAATTCTTCTGGTATGCAGTCATTCCGAGTTCCAGGCCGTTTTTAATGAGACCGGCCTTGATTTTTTCCCGCGTCCCGGCGTCCATGTATGAGTATAGCCAGTCATAACCAAGCCCTACCGCGTGGGACATCTCGGCCGTATCGAGAAAGTGCGATGGATTCCAGTCCTTGAATGCACATACCGTCAGCATGTTATCAACGGCTTTGACGGCGTACTTTTCCTCGCCGGTCCATCGGTACGCAAGGCCGAGGGCGTATATCCGGCGGAGGCATTCCCTGCTGACGCTAAGCAGTCGCGGGCCGATTTTCCTGTACGTGAGCATAGATTTGCCGGCACAATTGTCCGCTTCCTCAATAACATTCCTCACACACTTCTGTAAAACCTTATCTTCTGTATACAATTCTTTCAGATGCTCCAGGTCCTTATCCTTGAGCATCAATCGCGGATGGCTTTTATCAAGCGTCTTCAGGATCGCAGACGCCTTCTCAGCCGCTGACGAAGTCAGATGGCAAAAACTTACGATTAATACAAGTGCTGCAATTCTCCATTTAGTCATTATAATCTACCTCCAGTTACGAGCCATGCGTTTATTCTATTACTGCTCCTCAACAAAAAAAGGCTAAACCGCCCCTGTAAGGGACTATGGGTTATTTCCCATGTGTTACCCACAGATGTTATAGAAGATTTGCCGCTTGCAGGGCAAGGAAAATCTTTGCCGGGACGGCAGAAATTGCTTATGATTGTCGCAAATGTTATTCGATTTGAAATGAGAGCAATATTATGGAAAAATTTATTTACGAAACAAAACAGGAAATGGCTGCTGCTTCTGCTGCAGCGGCAGTCCGGGCAATCAACAAGGCGATAGAAGACAAGGGCCGGACGAATATCATTCTCGCAACCGGCGCCAGCCAATTCGAAATGCTCAAGAACCTAACGGAAGCGGACACGGTGGAATGGACAAAAGTCACAATGTTTCATCTGGATGAATATATTGATATGGGGGCGGAGCACCCGGCGAGTTTCAGGAAATTCCTCAAAGAGCGGTTCGTGGACAAAGTGCCGGGCTTAAAGGCCGTACATTTTGTAAACGGCGACGCCGGAGACCCAGAGCAGGAGTGCCGAAGAGTAGGCTCCCTGATCGCCAGGCACCCGATCGACGCGGCAATGGTGGGAATCGGGGAAAACGGGCACCTTGCGTTTAACGATCCGCCGGCGGATTTCGAGACCGAAGAGCCGTATCTCGTCGTCGAGCTGGACGAAAAATGCAGGAAACAGCAGTTGGGCGAAGGCTGGTTCGAGACGCTTGAGCAGGTGCCACGGCAGGCAATCTCGATGAGCATTCGGCAAATTATGAAAAGTGAATGCCTGATAGTGACGGTTCCCGACGAGCGCAAAGCCGAGGCGGTGAAAAATGCTCTCGAAGGAAAAGTGACGCCGATGTGTCCGGCGTCGATATTACAGCAACACACCAATTGTAAGATATTCATGGATACCGAGTCGGCTTCGCTGCTCAGTCCATAGTGCACAAGCCGCCGACGGGGGTTATAATCTCCGCCCTTACCGGCAGGTTGCGTGGCTGATAGTATTGTTCGACCATGTTTTCTATCAATCGCGGAGCATGCTCGTTCTCGACGACCGCCACGATGCAGCCGCCCATCCCGGCACCGACAAGACCCGCACCAACGACGCCTTCAGTCGCCAATGCGATATCGACGAGCGTATCCAGCTCTTCAAGGCTGACGTTATAGCCGCCGCCCTGGCGCCACAGCTCGGCGCGGGTCATGCGCCCGGCGTCGCCCGATTCCAGATCGCTTATCAAAGCGTCAATCCTTTCGTCGGGATAGCTGTTATCGGTGGGCACACGCCGGCCGTCAACGAGCTTCGTCACGCGGTCGCCGTCGTGGGAGATGTTAATAAGCTCGCCGAATCTTTTCATGTCACCTGCTCGCAGCGCCTGCGGGACCATCTCGGCGCGAATGCACTCGGCGATCCCGTAGAGACATACCTGCCGGATGGGATAGCCCTCCGCCGGTTCGGCGTGACTTCTGAACACACGATGAATCTTTTGCTCGTCCGTCGGAAGAAGTCTTAAAACATCTGTTCTGTCGGCACAAGCGGGCAGTGATTTTACCATTCGATATATCTGGCTTTCATCAACGCCGAGTCTTTCCGGATTGATGTCCCGAAGTCGTTCGAGTTTGTGGGCATACTGAGGAAAGTTTTTGCGTATTAACATCAGGCCGAATATATATCCGGCGACCCGGCTGTTAAAGATATCGCGGGCGCCGGCTTGTTTTTTTGCCATGACGTTGCTGTTCACCAAAACGAAGCAATAGCCGGCCGGAAGCGAGGCCTCCTCTACGGATAATGGAAAAGCCGTGATATGGAGAATCGTATGGTGCCTGCCGTATATAATCGCAGCATGGTCGCTGCAGCCGCCACGCGTGCCAACATACCATTCGGCAAAGCCCCAGTGCTCGACGAGATCCGCAGGTTTAATATCGAACGAGTTTATCCGTATTACGGCTTCGACTGTGATCATGACCAGCGCCGATGAGGAGCTCAGGCCGGCCGCCCGCGGGATGTTGCCGTAAACCATCATATTCATCCCGCGTATTGCCGGATTGAAACTGCCGTCATCTTTTGTATTGAGATGCTGAAGGTACAAAACCGCGGCGCGGATATAATTCGACCAGCTTACCGATGTGTCGTTCCTGCGTTTTTCATATTCTTCGTGACACCAAGTGTCCCAGTTTTCGATTTTTTTCCCCGCGGGCAGACACCGGCTGATGCTGAATTGCTCGTCGGGAAAGTCGTTCGACTCGACGTTTTTGGCCAGTACCATCTCGTCGTCGCGCGGCTCGACCACAAGCCACATGTGCTTGATGTTGATGGGATTTACCGAGCCGCCGCGATGGTCGATATGCATGCCGAGAAGGTTAACCCGGCCGGTCGAGCGGATGATAAAGACGCTGCGATCCGCCCCGTACCTCTCCGTGAATGCTTCGAGGCTGCGCAGGCACATATCGACCGCTTCGATCCTTAAATCATCATTATCACCATAGATTCGGTGCAGCTTGTCGTGAAACGTGCTGCGTGTATCTTTAATCAGCTCCATCCAACTGCTGACGGGCCGCCGTCCACTGATTTCAACAGGCATAGGTTCTCGTCCTCTAAGATGTTTCTACTTTGTGTGCGATTGATGAGAATGATAGGAGATTGGCGGCGTGCAAGGCAAGAAAAATCTCCCGCTATTGTTGGCGGATTTTTTGAATGCCCATTTGACAGGGACGCGGAAATCCCGTATAAGGTAATTTCATGGAGAATGGATAAAAGTATGGGTCGTAAAACACAGATTTCGAACGGAGTGAAAATACGGGGGCTTGTGGACCTCCAGATCAACGGCTATAAGGGGGTGAATTTTTCCGATATCAGCCTGACGCGGGAGGATTTTGTGATGGCCTGCCGGGCCGTATTCGAGGCCGGCACGACCGCTTTTCTGCCGACAATGATTACGAGCCCGGAGGAAGTTTACGAGCATAACCTGCCAATCATGGCGGCGGCGATGCAGAACGAGGAGTTTCACGGCCGGCTTTTGGGTTTCCATATCGAGGGACCTTTTATTTCGAAGCAGGACGGAGCGCGCGGGGCGCATGATGAGCAGTGGATATCAAAACCCGATGTCGACTATCTCAAGCGGCTGCTCGACTGGGCCGGCGGCAAGGTCAAGCTGCTAACTGTCGCAGCAGACATTCCCGGAGCAGAAAAGGTCGCCCGGTATGCCGTGAGCCGGGGCATTGCGGTTTCACTCGGGCACCAGATGGCGGGCGATGCGGATTTAGCCCGGCTGGCAGAGGCGGGTGCCGTCTCGCTGACCCATCTGGGCAACGGCGTACCGGCGACGCTCTCCAGGCACGATAATCCGGTCTGGGCGGGATTGGCCAACGATGACCTGATCACGATGATTATCACCGACGGCCATCATTTGCCTCCATCCGTTCTGAAGACGATTATAAGAACCAAGGGTGCCGATCGCTGCGTGGTTGTCAGCGACGCTACGGCACCGGCGGGGCTCCGGCCGGGTTGCTACGAGGTGCTGGGCCATCAGGTGGTGCTGGAAGAGACCGGCAGGCTGCACGATTTGACAACGGGGTATCTGGCCGGCTCGTCGGCGACCATGCTCCAGTGTATGAATCACCTGGCATCCCTGGATCTGGTCAGCTCAGATGAGCTTTTTGCAATGGGATTCGACAATCC
>DQCG01000475.1:0-4403 GCA_003533825.1 Phycisphaerales bacterium | reverse complement strand
AAGTTGTTCTACATGGAAAAATAAAGCCGGAAATTGCGGATTTAACAAAAAAAAGATGCATTTTAAATACTTTACTATAAACGGTATACTCGACGGCACATGCCTGCTATCGACCTTTTGACTTTACAGGAAGGTCCGGACTTGTTAAAATGCGGACTTTATATGGGGGAAACCCCCGGTGAAACCGGGGCTAAATAGAATATAAGCGATACGAATACTGAGAATGGCTGGCAAAATTATTATCGACACCGAACGATGCAAAGGCTGTGGCTTGTGTATCACAGTATGCCCGAAAAAGAGCATAGTCATCTCCGAAATCTCCAACAGGAACGGTTATTTCCCCGCTCAGGCGGATAACAGCAATTGTACGGGTTGCGGTGCATGTGCGATTATATGCCCGGAAGCGATAATCGAAGTGCTTCGGGACGATTCCGACAATGTCGAGATAATCATCGAGCCTCGCGAAGATAGCGAGCAAAATCTAATTGGGGAAAAAGCGTGAACCCTGTTGCAGATTCGACAAGGAACAGGAATATAACCGAACAAGGGCAAACTCCAAAAGCTGCCGGCAAGAGGATTCTGATGTGCGGCAACGAAGCCCTTGCCGAGTCGGCGATAATTGCCGGCTGCGACGCCTATTTCGGCTATCCGATTACGCCCCAAAACGAAGTCCCTGCTTATATGTCGCGCAGAATGCCCGAGGAAGGCCGCGTTTTCGTGCAGAGTGAAAGCGAGCTGGCCGCGATTAACATGGTATTCGGAGCTTCAGCCACAGGAAAAAGGGCGATGACAAGCTCATCCAGTCCCGGCATCAGCCTGATGCAGGAAGGAATCAGCTATCTGTCGGGCGCCGAATTGCCCGCGGTCGTGGTCAATGTCATGCGAGGCGGGCCGGGCCTGGGAAATATCGCGCCGTCACAGGCTGATTATTTCCAGGCCACTCGCGGCGGCGGTCACGGTGACTATCGAACAATCGTGCTCGGACCGTCGAGCGTGCAGGAGCTGGTAGATTGTATGCCGCTCGCCTTCGATTTGGCCGACCAATACCGGATGACCGTAATGGTTCTGGCCGACGGTATCCTCGGTCAGATGATGGAGCCGGTAGTATTGGAGAAAAAGAAGGGCCGGGAATTGCCCCCCAAAGACTGGGCCCTGACCGGAGCCGCCGGCAGAAAGCAAAACATTGTCCGCTCATTATGGCTCCCGGAAGGGGCACTGGAAGAGCTGAACAATAAGCTACTGGACAAATATAAACAGGTGGAAAAGAACGAAGTGCTCTGCGAAGAGTACGAGGTTGATGATGCCGACATAGTAGTTGTTGCGTACGGTGTTGCGGCAAGAATTGTCCGAGGAGCCGTGAGCAGGGCAAGAGAGGAAGGAATTAAGGCCGGCTGGATTCGCCCGATTACACTGTGGCCGTTTCCGACCGGACAGATCAGCAGAGCCGCCGACGAATTTCGAATCTTCCTGGTTGTTGAAATGAGTAACGGCCAGATGGTCGAAGATGTGAGGCTGGCCGTAACGGGAAAAGCACCGGTATTATTTTACGGCCGGCCCGGCGGTGGTGTGCCGACCGTTGACGAAATTCTCGATCAAATCAGGCAATTAACTTTAAGACCGAAGACGTAATGATGAAAACGGTATTTAAACGAACGCCGACACTGAAGGATTGCCCGACGCATTATTGCCCCGGGTGCGGGCACGGAATTGCTCACCGATTGATAGCCGAGATAATTGATGAGCTGGACATACGGGATCGCACGATAGGGATAGCACCCGTCGGCTGCGCGGTGCTGGCTTATGATTATCTCGACGTAGACATGGTCGAGGTGGCACACGGCAGGCCGCCGGCGGTAGCGACCGGGATGAAAAGGACCAATCCGGACAAGATTATCTTTTCCTATCAGGGTGACGGCGACCTGGCGAGTATCGGTGCGGCGGAAATTTTGCACGCCGGACACAGAGGCGAGCAGATAACGGTCGTATTTATCAATAACGCCGTCTATGGGATGACCGGCGGACAAATGGCCCCGACGACCATGCTCGACCAGGTGACAGCGACCACGCCAAAAGGCCGCAGCGCCGCCGAGCAGGGTTATCCCCTCCAGGTCTCGGAGCTTTTGGCTACATTGCCGGGAACGATTTATATCGAGCGATGCGCTCTGAGCAGCGTCGCCCAGATCCGCAAAACAAAGAAAGCCATCAAGCACGCCTTCGATCTGCAACTCGAAGGTGCCGATGGCATGTCGATGGTGGAGGTGCTCTCGCCGTGCCCGACGTACTGGCGGATGAGCCCTACCAAAGCGATGGAATGGCTCGAAAACAATATGACGAAGGTCTTCCCTCTCGGACGATTGAAGGGTTGAGAATGACTGTAAACGGATTTTGCGAGGAGATTGTTATCGCCGGTTTCGGCGGGCAGGGAATTATGCTCACCGGCAAGCTGCTCGCTCAGACGGCGATGAAAGCAGGTAAAGAAGTAACATACATGCCTTCTTACGGCGCCGAGGTTCGCGGCGGGACCGCGAATTGTATGGTGGTAATCGCGGAGAACGAAATCGCCTGCCCGGTCGTCGGCAGGCCCGATTCGCTGATAGTAATGAACAAGGCGTCGCTGAACAAATTCGCTTCACGCCTCAAGAAAGGCGGCCTTCTTATAATGAATAGTTCTTTGATCGACGTCGATCCGGAAGTCGATGATTCGATCGAACTTGTTTCAGTGCCTGCCGACGAATTAGCAGTCGAACTGGGCAGTCCCAGGAGCGCCAACATGGTGGCATTGGGTGCATATCTTCAAAAGCGGGGGTATCTTACACCGAATGCGGCAGCCCGGGCCCTGCCGGACGTCCTTGCCAGGCGGTATCATAAAACCTTGCCGGTCAATATCAAAGCTCTGCAAAAGGGGGGCGAATACACCGGGAATAACCGCAACTATTAAGACCAAGAGGACCAGCAGGAAAATGAATCGTTCCAGAGTATTCTACGAGTTAATATTTGCAATTCTGACATTAATTATTTCCGGCCCGGCCACACATGCCGCCGAGCAATACAAGAAGCTGGGCAGGGATGCTGTTTCCGACATCGTTGACGGCAAACATGATGCTGCCATTGAACATTATGAGGATTACCTCAGCGAACACCCGAAGGATCTCGAATCGATATACGGCCTGGCGGTTGCTTACTCTCAAAAGAATGAGATTGACAAGGCCATAAAATACGTTCAGCAGGCCGTTGACGAAGGATTGCCTTTTGACCGTTTCCTGGCCGGCCCGAGAGACCTGCTGAAACCTTTAACAAGCAGCACCGAATTCAAAGTGCTCGCCGAAAAGTACGCCGTCGAACTTCTCCACGGTCCCATGCTCGGCTGTGTGACAGACAGCAGTGCAAAATTCTGGATCCGTACGGCTAACGAAGTCCCCGTCAAAGTGGTTGTCAAAGGCACCGGAACAGGTGCTTCCTTCCAGACGCAGATTTCGGGAAAAACTTCGGGCAAGCGGGATTTCACGGCGGTGCTCGCCGTCGAGGAATTGAAACCCGACACATTATACGAATACGATATCCTTATCGACGGCAAAAAGGCCGGAGCAGGGCGCTTCCGCACGTTCGGTCCCGCAGGTAAACCGGCAAAATTCCAGGTCGGCTTCGGAGGCGGTGCCGGATTCACGCCGCAATATGAAAGGATGTGGAATACAATCGCCGGTCACAACCTGCCGGCGTTTCTTCTGCTCGGTGACAATGTCTATATCGACAATCCGACCAGGCAAGCCGTACAGCAATATTGTTACTATCGGCGTCAATCGCGCAGCGAATTCCGGAAGTTTGTCGCCTGTACCTCGATCTTTGCTATCTGGGACGACCACGACTTTACGACCAATGACGCGGGCGGCGGTCCGGAAATTTACACGCCCGTGTGGAAGATTCCCGTCTGGCGCACGTTCATCAACAACTGGAATAATCCATATTATGGAGGCGGAGAAAAACAGCCGGGCTGCTGGTTCGATTTCTCCATCGGCGATGTCGACTTTTTCATGCTGGACGGCCGGTATTACCGTGACAAACCCCGAAGTGAAAATCCCTCGATGCTCGGGGCCGCCCAGAAAAAATGGCTGTTTGAAAAACTGAAATCCTCCACGGCGACGTTTAAGATCCTGGCATCACCGGTGCCCTGGGCGCTCGGCGCAAAGCCCGGAAGCCGTGACCCGTGGCAGGGCTACAGGAAAGAACGGGAGCAGATATTCTCATTTATCGAAGCCAACCGGATTGATGGGGTCATTCTTATCTCCGCCGACCGTCATCGCTCCGATGCATGGAAAATCGAACGAGAGAACGGATATGACCTCTACGAGTTCGAAAGCTCAAAACTGACCAATATCCATACGCACAAAATCATGCCCGGCGCCTTG
>DQCG01000578.1:1712-4758 GCA_003533825.1 Phycisphaerales bacterium | reverse complement strand
AAGCGCAACAGTATCGAGGAGGGAACCAAAGTCCACCTTTTGGTCCTATATTATACACCGGTTATCAGTCGCTATCAACGGGAGCGAATCAACTGTTCGTTATCGAACTGAACGTGTGGAATGTTCTTTATTTCCTCGATAAAACGCAAACCGTCCTTCCAGTACCCCGCAGTCGGTTTCAAGTCGGGAGCCAGGCCGGCGAAATAGCGGTTTATGCTGCCGATTAGAAGCTCCCTTAGATATTTGCTCACCATCGATGCCAGCGAAACCGGCAAAAACTGCTTATCACCACCGACCACAAAATGCAGACGCATACTCTTGCCGCCGGCCTGCAATTCATAGCTGCTGGTCGCCGGGCTCTCGCGGAGAATCTTCAATTCCATATCGCCGAACATCCGCTGGAGATTCTTACGATAGTGAACCCGCCCGCCCTGCCTGTCGACGATAATTTGCAAATCATCGCCTGCAAAATTATCGTAAGCCCTCTTTATCAGATATGAGGTGGCGGTGAAAAGAACGTTAGCCTTGTTCTTCACGGCGGCCACCATTTTATTGTAGTACGCAACATCCAGGCAGCAGCTTTGCAGATCGAGCAGCTCGATGCCGTTCGAGGCCATGTCATCGGCGAGCACCGCCGAGGCAATTTCCTTATCGGCGAGGTCGGTCGAAAGACAATGATCCTCGATATCCTTATACCAGGGATAGTCACTTAACCGTTCGAGGCAACTCGGACACAACAGTTCCAGAAGCTCCGTCAACGTCGCCGGCTCCTTACCAAGGCATTTCAAGGTCGACAGGACAGTCCGTTCGAGATGCCTGATTCCCATAGCTCTGCTGTAGGCCTTTTTACTATCGACAATGAGTAATCTGCCCGCAAGCCGTTTTCGCCTGTTGCCGAGGCTTTTGCTCAAAACCTGCCACAGGTCGGATTTCAGAAGATTATGCGGAAGGGAAAAAGTGCTTGATGATACGACCAACGGCCCGAGGATAGGCCCGAAACCAGCCTCATCAATTCCTACCAAAACAACCATCCTTGCAACTCCGCCGTAAGGCGTCCCCTGTGGGACTGCAATCCATAATTAAAACTACAAACCACCAATTCAAAACCAGGCTCTGCGGCCCCGGCTATGCGAATCAAACCGGGGTGCTGATATCGATCCGAACGGAAATTGTAGCAGCACTTGCGGCCGAATCAATAATATTGTTACTCAAACTGACCGTTTTTGAACCGAGTAAAACAGTAAGTCGCTCAATGACAACAACATAACACAATTTGTCATTCCCGCAAAAGCGGGAATCCACAATATCCATTACATTCCTGGATTCCTGCTTTTGCAGGGTATGTGTTTAGCCAGGGAATAACCATCCCCATCCCGATATACGACAATCGGGATGAGGCTGCCACTCGTTAGAATTGAAGGAAAACGGGTGGCAGCCTCAAGCTTGAATCCCCGCATAGCGGGATTCAAGCTTGGGGATGGTCGTGAATACCAGAGGCCGGCTAAACACATACTTTGCAGGGATGACAGCGCGAATCGGTCAGTTTGAGATTGTTAACTTCGTACCAGATACGTGAGCGGAGACTTTTTACATCCCGCCCGGGGAGGGAGTACCCGGGTGCCAGTTCTCGGATTGACTCAGGGCGGCCGGCTGTACGAGCGGGTCATTGATCGCGAGTGAGCTGCCGTCGCCGTCGGTCGCCGGATACCATGCATCGCTGTACTCGAATCGCAGTATTGCCGCATCCAGAGGCGATGGGAGGCTCAGGACAATCCTTTCGCCGCCGTTGCTCAGGTTGCCGGAATATTCGCCCGCTACCCTGATGCCTGTGCCGTAGCCCGACTGAAATCCGGCCAGGTCGCTAACGACCACAACATACTGGCCGGCTTCGAGCAGCATCTGGCCGAAAGTAAAGTTAATCCCTTCGCTTAAACGAACGCCGGTCAGGTTCACGGCTGTCTCGCCGACATTCTGCAGCTCTATGTAGTCGAATTCGCTTCCGTCAGTCGCGTGGTACATCAGCTCGGTCACCCGCAGGCCGTTCAGCAACGCTATAGCATTCACATACGGAAAATCATTGGCTGTCATCGTGACGACACCGTCAAGCTCAACGCTGATTAACATGTCGGAGCTGGTTCTGGATGTATTCATGCCCTGAACGGCAAGCACGTTGTCGGCCCGCTTTAGATGGCCGATGAACTCGGAAATGTCGATTTCCTCGAAGACTCTGGCGGCGGAATCCGAGTGGCTGGAGCTTGCATGGGAATCCCAGGCCGGCGCGCCTTCAAAATTACGCCGTGTCACTTCAACCCCGTTCAGATAGGCGACGAAGCCGTCATCATACCGCACCTTCAGTATCAGACCGCCGAGTGAGGCTATTTCATCGGCTCCAAGGGTGAATGGGATACGGATATAGCAGGCTGCATTTGTGGCATACATCTGCTGTTGAAGGTCGATGCTCAGGTAGTCCTGATAACCGGATGTTCTTTCAAATCCGACACCGCCGGGAGCATCTGTACATAGCTCCCAGGCCGAATCGTCGAAATGGATTTTCGTGATCCATTCCTCGCCGATGTCTTCGGTCGGGACCAGCACACGCTTATCCATATCCTCAGGTACGATTGTTGTCAAAATCTCTTCAGCCGGTCCGATTAACGGATTGGTAACACCTGGCGTCGGCAGTTCCATGAACTGAAAGTTTTCCGTCCCATCGGGCACCCGGCCGTAGGAGACATCGGTGGTCTGCGGACCATAGATGACCTTGTCGATCTGGCTGAGGCCGGCGTCGAACAAGCCTATCATTTCATTGTCGGCCGAGAGCCTGAAATCCACGTGGCCGGGCTGATTGCTGTTGTCCGCCCTGAATACGGCGAAACCTTTGCCGGCGATGAAACTCAGCATGCCGAGGGAGTACTTATCCGGCTGTGTGATGGGATTGTCAGTCAGGTACAGGCCGGTTAAATCAACCGGTGAGGTCTGAGGATTAAACAGCTCGATAAAATCATCCTCGAACAGCACAAGGCCGTCGGCGAGCCATTCGTTTATC
>DQCG01000578.1:0-1688 GCA_003533825.1 Phycisphaerales bacterium | reverse complement strand
GCTGGGCGACATTAGCCTGGCCGAGGGTTGGCACAGTCAGGGTCCAGGAGCCGGTGCTTGTGATTCTGCCGATGGAAAGGTCGGGCAACTGCAGGCCGAACTCGACAGAATCAAGCAGTTCGCCGTCGGCGTTATATAGATATACGCCCTCGCCGTCGCCGTTAAGGGCGAAGCCTAAATGGATGCCGGATGTGGTCGTATCGGAATCTGCGTACAGGACCAGGTATCCACCCGTCTTGATGGAGGTCCCTGCCGGCAGGACAAACTTAGCCGGATTGTCCGGGTTGTCCGTAATGCTCATACCGGACAGATTCAGGGAGGAAGGGCCATCGTAATACAGTTCTATCAGATCGGGGAAGGTCCCGCCCTTATCGAGAGTCGAGCTGTTAATCGCCAGCACTTCGTTGATTACCAGCTTCGAATAAGATGTGTCGATGGTCCATGTTCGCGAGGCGGCCGGCTCATCTTCGCTTTGCCAGATGCCTGCCGAGTTCTTGCCTATGGCGTAAAGGGTATAAGTCTGGCCGTTCAGAAGGTTATTCAAAACAATAGGCACATCCACCGGCAGCTCTTCGCTCCAGGGCTCGCTATTGAGGCTGTATTTGTAATGCGTAATACCGGGCCCGCCGACGATAAGAGTAGCTTCCGTTCGATAGGTCAGCTCATCAGGCTCACCGCAGATGGCCGCCCCGGCCGGCACGTAAGCACCCATATCCAGGCCGCAGGGCCCGGTGTCGATAGCCGGTGAACCGGTTTTGAGGCGAAAGTCCGTGCTCGCATTAACGAAAACCGGGTCTGCGTCAATATTGCCGGAGCCAAGAGAGTGCCACTCGGCCGGAAGGATCGAATTGTCCGCTGACAACTCCACCTGTCCGGCAACATTTTGGAACACATTACTATTGTTCCAGAAAATATTACCATCCATGTATGCACTACGGCCCGGAGTGGAGCCCGACTCGCTAAAGTTAATCGCAGAGTTAGCTTGTTCCACAAAGGTATTATTCTCAGCACGCATTTCGGCATTACCTTTGAGTAGTACTGCGTTCATATTATTGACAAAGATATTCCGGCCTAAAGTTAAATAGCTGCCTTCGTCAGCAGCGATGGCATTGGCTGTGCCGGTGCCGCTTCCGCCGAGGAAATTCATGAACAGATTACCCTCGATGCAGGCATCGGCGTTGTCCAGGTCGAGGCCGTCATCTTCACTGCCGAGAAATACATTGTCATATATTTGTATTATCGGCCCCGGCAGATGGCAATCGGCAAAATCGATTACATCCTGATATCCGCTCGGGCGTCCAAACGTATTTCCCTGTATGACCAAATACTCACTGCCTACAAGACCGTGACCGTAAATTCCTTCTTCGTCATCCTGATCGGGGAAAACGCAGTTGCTTACAATCAGGTGAGGATGAATTACTTCGAGAACGTTCTTATTCGTCCGTGTCCATGTCACGTTGTCGATAAGAAGCTTCGTGCGATCAATGTTAATCGCCTGCGCAGAATCATCGCCGTATTCCATATCTATGTAAGAGAGGCGATTGTCTTCCATGGTCCGGTTGAATTGAATTCCAGCCCAGCGGAAACTGCTGCCGGGCACACGCGTGAGCCGTATACGCTCGTCCTCGGTACCATCGGCTATAAGGCAGCCGCCCTGCTGAACAACGATACCTGCGCCGGCATCGAAG
>DQCG01000007.1:14432-22009 GCA_003533825.1 Phycisphaerales bacterium | reverse complement strand
GGATTATGGAACCGGCCGGTTTTATCCATCACCCAGTCGCAGTATTTCTTATCCTGGTCCGGAAGCGGCACTAATATTGCCGCGAAGTACTTATTGACCGTGGCGGCCCAAAGAAAATGAGCGTGTCTGTATTGATCTGGAAGATTGTGCTCTATCCGTAAATTTTCCCTGGCTTGATCGATTAGTGTCTTGTCTCCCGTCCGCAGGGCCTGATGGTACTGTTCCAGAGCGTCTTTAATCCCAAGCTTTCTTCGAATAAATCCCGAGGATGAAATCCCCTGTCTGGATGATACTACCTCCGTAGTCTCAGGCTGATTTGATTTGGGCAGGGCAAATCCTCCGACGAGCTTTCTCATATCGGTCCTGAAAGCTTCTCTGCCAAGTCCGCCCGGTCCGATTATATCGAAACGCACCTTCTGCTCGACATCGCTGAGGTTCTCGACGGCTATATCGCAATCCAGCAGATAGCTGTCGCGGCTGATTTTATATATTTTAGTAAGCTTTATGACCGGCTCGCCGGTGTCTTGACGTTTAATAATTGCCTCGAAACGGGCGGTTTGCGAGCCGTCTTGTGCGGTCTCGGCGTCGAAGCTTTTCCAGAGAAGCCTGTCGAGCGGCAGTTGTAATCCCTGCTCTACAAACACAAAGCTCGTATTAGCCATGCTCAGGAATTCGCTGCCGTCTCTTTCCTGCATCGGGGAGATGATTACCAGCGGTTGAGGATCCTTGTGATCGCGATTATCGAAACCGTTGTTGTTTCCATTGCTAAAAGTGGCTTTTCTTATCGCTGCTCCTTTGGCACTTAATTCCAACTGAAACTGAAAGCCACCGTCAGGATCTTCGGTCATTGGATCCTTGGCGCCGAGTGTAATGGTTCGGGCTGAAGCATTGTCGGCGGTAAATTTGATTGAGTCGGACGCTTGCGGCTGTTCGCCCTCCGGTACGGGCTCGTTTGGCGTTTCCGCTTCTTCATCAACCGTCACATTCTGCAGGAGGATAAAGCCCTGCCCGGTTTGTGATGTATCATCGAAAAGCCCGGATTCGACTACAAGCCAGCCGCAAAATAAAACAAAAGCTATCACAAAAGAACTTAAAGCAATTCTCATAATCTTATATCTCGTATTAATTATTTAGGGTGCAATTTCCGGGCAGGCAGGACTCTATTTTGTTATCATTTTCCGGATTCCCGATTTTCGCCCAATTTATCTTCCGCTCTGCAGCCGCTCTGCATGGAAGTTATCTAATTCTTTGATTGCGAATATCTTTTTCATTGTGGCTTCAAAATCGTATTCGAGCCGTACAAAATGCACTTCGTTTTCCTTTACGTGCACATAACTTGCCCGGTTGTCCTTATCTCTGGGCTGCCCGACGGAGCCGATATTAATAATAGCCTTTTCGGAATCTATAATCGGGTAGACGTCTCCAAGCTCAGCCGGCAGATAGAAGTCCGGCTCATCAAGAAAGACGCCGGGCATATGAGTATGGCCTACGAAGCAGATATGCTTGACGCGCTCGAATAGCAGCCGAACCTTTAGCGGATTGGTGTAAACGTCATCGGGAAAGATATATTCGTTGATCGGCCTTCTTGGCGAGGCGTGTACAAAATCTATTGTTGCCGAGCTTGTTCCCGCTTTGGTTTTGAGTGTTCGTCTCATCGGCAGCTTGCCAAGAAAGCTCCATCGCCTGTCTCGATGCTGCTTGTCTTGTTCCGACTCCAAAACCTCCCGAGTCCAGAAGCTTGCTTGCTCCGCCCCGTAATTGAAATTTGTCGGCTCATAAAAGACTGCATAATCGTGGTTGCCCAGAACACACCACTTGGTCTTCTCGATAATCAAATCGAGACATTCCTTCGGATTTGGCCCGTAGCCGACCACGTCGCCCAGGCAATAAATCGTCTTTATACCCCTCTTCTCAATATCGGCCAGAACCGTAGTTAAAGCTTCGAGGTTCGAATGTATATCGCTCAGCACCGCAAACATGCACGTCCCTAACTTAATAAAAAATAACTCTTTTTTACGCCAAAAACCTATTGATAACAGAAATATCACAAAAACGCCAGAATATTTATTGGCTTTTCTCGTATCCACTTTGTGTTTGGACGGATGTGTTATTTATTTGCGTTAGCGGCTGGAATTGTTATAATGTCGGATTGCTATATGCTATATGAGATACGAAAATGATAAGCATGACTCTTTTTGAAACTTGCGGGCTGGTAAAGAAGTATTCCGGCAGGATCGTCGTTAACGAGGTCTCGATTACGATTGAGAGGCAAAGCATTGTCGGGCTTTTGGGCCGGAACGGAGCCGGTAAGACGACCTCCTTCAGAATGATTATTGGGATGATTACCCCGAACAGCGGCGAGGTCATCTTCGAAGGCCAGGATATCACAAGGCTGCCGATGTACAAACGCGCCCGATTGGGCATTGGCTATCTTTCGCAGGAGCCGAGTATCTTCCAGCGGCTTACCGTGCGTGAAAATCTCCTCGCGATTCTCGAAACGATGTCCATCAGCAGGTCCGAGCGCAACTTCAGAGCGGATATGCTTATCGAACGTTTCGCGCTGACCGAGGTTGCCCGCAGCCAGGGCAGATTTCTGTCCGGCGGAGAGCGCAGAAAACTCGAAATCGCCCGGGCCATGGTTACCAATCCTTCGTTGATTCTCCTGGATGAGCCGTTCAGCGGCGTCGATCCCATCGCCGTGCAGGACTTGCAGGAGGAAATCCGGCAGCTCGTTTCTTCCGGCGTGAGCATCCTTGTGACCGACCATAATGTCGAAAGGACGCTGGAAGTTGTGGACAAGGCCTACATCATAGACCACGGCAGGGTTATTGGAGCCGGCCCGCCCGCCGAGATCGTCCGTAACGAAATCGTCATAAAATCGTATCTCGGCAATACGTTCGAGGGCGACGAATTCGACGATTGACAGTCCCTAACGTGAAGTATAAATCAAATTACTTATCGCGGGCTATGAAACTTATAAGTCGGCTTTTATCTGGTGGATATGAGAAATGATAGATATAGAAAAATGCCAAATTACGCGTTACCCGGCCGGGGTTTTGGGCAGGCGGGCAGAGTCGGTCGAAGAAATCAATGACGATATACGTCGGCTTGTGGATAAGATGTACGATATCATGCTGAAGAACAAGGGTGTCGGCCTGGCCGCTCCGCAGGTGGGTTTGTCGCTGCGGCTTTTTATTATCTCACTTGACGGCAGCAGGGACAATGTAAAAGCGTACGTGAATCCGACGATAAATCCGACGGGGGAGCTCGAAGGGATTGACGAAGGGTGCCTTTCGGTACCGGGTATCTATACGAAGATTCGAAGATATAAAAAATGCGAAGTCACCGCCACCGACCTTGACGGCAACGAATTCACCGACCAGGCCGAGGGACTCTATGCCAGGGCCCTGCAGCATGAGTACGACCATCTCGAAGGAATTACGGTAGTCAATCGTATGGGTCAGGCCGCCAGAATCGTGCATCGAAGGCAGCTCAAAAAGCTCGAAGGAACCAAAAAGTAATTAGTTTCTGTTGCGGAAAGCAAAAACCCTCAATGCCGCCCCTGTGAAAGCAGGGATCCGGCTTCGGTAGGGTGGGCACCACCCACCGAAAGAGTTTTTTCCAAATAGAAAATAGTCAATATTCAATAGAAAATGCTTGTGTTTGAAACAATTGAAAGACCGGCTTGATGAAAATCGTATATCTCGGCAGTGGCGAATTCGGCATTGAATGCCTTGATGCTCTTGCGCGGTCGGGTCACAGCCTGGGATTTATTGTAACGCAACCTCCGCTTCCTTCCGGCAGGGGCAGGCAGCCAAAACCGACGCCGGTCGCACGCTGGGCGGATGCACATTCGATACCGTATCTGGAGACTTCCGACGTAAACACCGCCGAAGTGGTCGGAAAGATAGCGGATTACCGGCCGGATTTGATTGTGGTGATTGCGTTCGGACAAAAAATCGGCAGCGAGTTGAACAATCTGCCGCCGAAAGGGGCTGTAAACGTTCACGCCTCTTTGCTGCCCAGGTACCGCGGTGCCGCTCCCATCAACTGGGCTATAATAAACGGCGAAACCACAACCGGCTTAAGCATAATTACATTGTCCGAAAAAATGGACGCCGGCCAAATCCTGGCACAATCGCAGACCGATATAGCAGCCGACGAAACTGCCGGGCAACTGCACGACAGGCTGGCTGAAATGGCGGCTCCTCTGCTCTTAAGAACAATCGATAAGATCGTCGGCGGCACCGCGGTCTATACAGAGCAGGATCACGATAAGGCAACTTGCGCACCGAAGCTGAAAAAATCCGATGGTTTTCTGGATTTTGCCGAGCCGGCGGAGGTCCTGGCGAGAAAAATCCGCGGCTTCTGGCCCTGGCCCGGTGCCTCGGTGAATTACGTCTCGAAGAAAACCGGCAAGTCGGTACGCGTAATTATTGGCGGGGCAGAGGTCGTAGTAGGGGCAACCCTGTGTGGTTGCCCAGGGCAGGCACACGGGCCTGCCCCTACCGAACCACCTCTCATATCACCCGGAACGTTCGATGAAAACCTGAACGTCATTTGCTGTCATGATGCCTTGAAGATCACGCGAATCAAGCCGGCGGGCTCGGCTCTGATGGATTTCAAAGAGTTCGCCAACGGCCGACAAACTCAACCGGGCGATTTTTTACAGAAAATAGACAGGTAGAGCATGGCCGGCCAAAAACTCAAATCTGCGCGAGCTATTGCAGTCCAGGTTTTGAACCGGTGTGTTCCGAAGAGAAATTACGCCGGCCCGATGCTGGACAGGCTGCTGCACAAGACCGACCAGAGGCAGCGGGCGACGGATCTTGTTTTCGGGACGCTGCGCAACCGCCTGGCTATTGATATGGTAATCGCAAATTTCTCCGGCCGGCCTGTCCAAAGGATTCAGCCCGAGCTGCTCAATATCATCCGCATCGGGACCTATGAGCTTGTGCATTCTCCTGCGACCGGGCAGTATGCTATCGTCAACGAAGCTGTCGGCAATACGAAAACCATAGCGGGCGAAAAGCAGGCCGGTTTTGTAAATGCGGTCCTCAGGCAGATCATCCGGCACATAAGCAATCGCCAAATCCCGTTGGATCAGGCCCACATCAGCCGCACGCTGCCTCAGACGCCTTCGACCGGCTGCGAATTCGATACCGACTTCTTGCCGGATAACGAAGTTTCTGTTGGCGGGTATCTGAGCATGGCTTTTTCGTTGCCCGAATGGCTCGTTGCCGATTGGATCGGCGAGTTCTCAGAAGAATCCACTCGACAGATTTGCTTCGCGTCCAATCGCAGGCCGAGCATCTACATCAGGCCTAATCTTCTGAGAACAACAATGGATGCCCTGGTTGAAAGGCTTCGAGAAGCCGGTATCGATTTGGAGACGGATGCTGACAATTCGATGATAAGAATCAAGAGCCCGCAGGCGGTTCCGCAGCTTGGCGGCTTTAAAGAGGGCCAGTTCACCGTTCAGGATATCACGGCCTCGCAGCCTGTTCGGCTACTGAATCCTCAGCCGGGCTGGACGATTCTCGACCTCTGTGCCGCACCGGGCACCAAGACCACGCAGTTGGCCGAGCTGACCGATGATGCGGCGAAGATTATTGCTACCGACATCGACGCCCGCCGGCTGGAAATGGTCAAAGAAAACATTGCTCGGCTCGGCGTAAATAGTGTCGATATTATCCCGTATGATGAATTGCTTGGGATGGCTAATGTTCAAATCGAAAATTCCTTTGATTGTGTTCTGCTGGATGTCCCGTGCTCGAATACGGGTGTCTTGGCCAGGCGCATCGAGGCCCGCTATCGCATAAGTCCGACGAAAATGCAGGGCCTGACCCGGATACAGGCCGGGCTGCTCGACAGGGCGGCGGGAATTGTCAAACCGAACGGTAAAATCTGCTACAGCACGTGCAGTATTCAGGATATCGAGAACGAACGGCTCGTCGAAGACTTCCTCAAAAAAAACAAAAACTTCACCCTCGAATCCGAGCGTTTGACACTGCCCTCGGCGGAAGGCCTCGACCACGACGGCGGCTATGCGGCGATTCTTACCAAAATTAAAGCGTAGAACCGTGTTTTATTCCCATTTTGGCCCTTCGGCGTCGATTTCAGCGTGCAGTCCAGCCAGTGTTTTCTTCATCGCTGCGAGCCGTTCGGTTTGGATATCGGCAAGATTATGCTTTTCCGCAGGGTCCGTCTGCAGGTTATACAGCTCGAATTTTGTCATTTCATTGTCGGCGAGTATCTTCCAGTCGCCCTGTCTCATTGCCACGGTAAAGGGCTTGCTGAGAGCTTGGTCGTATCGCCAGTACAGCGGGACTTTGCGTTTGAGTTTTTTACCCTGCAAGAGCGGCAGAAAGCTGGTGCCGTCGATCGGCCTGCCTGTTGGCACTTCGACGCCGGCCATCTCGCACAGGCTCGGCAGAATATCCGTGCCGTTAACCGGCTCGTGACATTCCGAGCCCGGCTTTGTCCTGCCGGGCCAGCGGATAATTCCCGGCACACGAATCCCGCCTTCGTACATGTGCAGTTTCATTCCCCGCAGCGGACCCGGCGAGCCGAACGAGCGGTTCGCACCGCGATAACGGTTCAGCGTTTCCGGGCCGTTGTCGCTGGTGAACATTACGAACGTCTCATCTCGCAGCTCCATCTCATCGAGCGTTTTCATCAATCGACCAAACTCATGATCCATCTGCGTGACGTTGCCGTAGTAGATGGCCTCCTTTTTGCCCTCGTACATATTCATAAACTGAGGCGAGGTTGCGATCGGCTCGTGTGGAGCGTGAAACCATACGAAAAGACAGAACGGCCTGGAGCGGTCCCACTTTGTACCGAGCCAGTCGATGGCTTCCTGAACGATAAGCTCGGAAGAGTATCCCTCCAATGGGCCGACGCGCCGGCCGTTGCGAACAAAATTCTTCGGATTGTGGTGCGTCGGGCCGGCGTTGTTTTGCGTGGAGAACCAGTGCTCGAAGCCGTGGTCGCCCGGCTGGGGCTGCTCGGACGAATTGAACTTGCCATTGCAATGCCACTTGCCCGAGTGGCAGGTGGCGTAACCGTTGTCTCTCAGCAAGGTGGCGACCGTTTGCTCCTGCCTGCGTAGATGCATCGGACTGTTGGAGGGAATCCAGTCGTAGATACCGCAGCGGTAGGGCGTTCGACCGGTGAGCATGCCCGCCCGGGCTGGCGAGCAAACCGGAGCCGCCGCATAGCAATCGGTTAGCTTCATTCCCTCGGCGGCAAGTTTGTCCAGGTTGGAAGTTTTGATATGAGGATGACCATAGCAGCTCAAATCCCCAAAGCCCAGGTCGTCGCACAGAATGATTACAATATTGGGCCTGCTGCCGGATATCTCCGGCAAAGACTGGCCGGAACTCATCGCACATCCCGGCAAAACTACCGAGGCGGCGCTCAGACCCATCATTTTTAGAAAATCACGTCGGTTCACATGGTCCATTTTTTGCTCCCTTTACATTAATGCTGCCATACATTCAATTTTGCGTATTCTGGATAAGATAGGAGATGCGAAGGGGAAAGTAAAAATAAAAAACCATTCCTTTTATGCT
>DQCG01000007.1:3284-14358 GCA_003533825.1 Phycisphaerales bacterium | reverse complement strand
TTAGAGAGTTTTTGATGAGCAAGCTTCTGGAGCAGATAAATAGTCCGGCGGATGTTAAAAGGCTGTCAGTGCCTGAGTTGAAGGCCCTGGCGGAGGAAATACGCCAGTTTATTCTCGAATCGGTCAGTAAGACCGGCGGGCATCTGGCGAGCAATCTGGGCGTGGTGGAATTGACGCTGGCACTGCACTGCGTCTTCGATTTTAAGCGGGATAAGCTGATCTGGGATGTCGGGCATCAGTGCTATACGCATAAAATAATTACGGGGAGAAAAGATAAATTCGGGTCTCTTCGCCGGCCCGACGGGATCAGCGGTTTTCCCAATCCCGCCGAAAGTGATTACGACCCGTTTACCGTGGGGCACGCGGGCACTTCGATTGCCACGGCAATCGGAATGGCTCTCGGCGAGCAATTGAAAACCAAAGGCAAAAAGGAGCATTCGCAACACGCAGCGCGCAATACCAACAAAATCGTATCGGTGATCGGCGATGCCAGCATTGTCAACGGTCCGTCCTTTGAGGCGCTCAATAACCTCGGACTGGTCAAGAGGCAGATGCTTATAGTGCTCAACGATAACTCGATGGCGATCGATGCAACGGTAGGTGCAATGGCGAAATACTTCTCCAGAGTCCGGCTGAGCCAGACCTACGAGGGTCTGCGAAAAACGACAAGAAATATCCTGGAACACATGCCGGTTATCGGCAGAAGCGTCGAAGATACACTTGAGAGAATTAAGAAAAGCATCAGAATGGTTCTGCCGGCAAGCCAGATGTTCGAGAGCTTTAATATTCCGTACTTCGGTCCCGTTGACGGCCACGACATCGGCTCATTAATAAAATTGTTCGAGACCATCGGTGAGTTGAATCACCCGGCAATCCTGCATGTTTACACGAAGAAGGGCAAAGGTTTTCGTCCGGCGGATCAGGGTCCCAGCAAATTTCATTCGACCGGTCCTTTCAAAATAAATGGAGACAGTGTCGAAACGGCTTCCGGACCGAACCAGCGCAGTTTTACATGCTCCTTCGGCGAGCATCTCACGGAGCTGGCCGAGACCGACGAGAAGATTGTCGCAATCACCTCGGCGATGTGTGACGGTACGGGGCTGATGGAATTCAGCAAGAAGTTCCCTGACCGCTTCTATGACGTGGGGATTGCCGAAAGCACCGCCGTCGATGTTGCGGCCGGTATGGCCAGAGACGGCTTGAAGCCTGTGGTTTGTATTTATTCGACTTTTCTCCAAAGGAGTTTCGACCAGATCTTTCAGGAAGTGGCTTTACAGAACCTTCCGGTAATTTTTTGTATCGACAGGGCCGGATTCGTCGGCTGGGATGGACCGACGCATCACGGGTTGATGGACATCGGCTTTTTGCGAATGATGCCGAATATGGTGCTGACGGCGCCGGCCAATGATATCGAAATGAGACGGGCCCTGGAATTTGCTCTAAGCGAGGATAAGCCTGTCGTCATCAGGTATCCGAAAGAAATCGTCCCGCCGAAGGAGATGGTCAGGGCCGCTTGCGCCAAGCCGTTCAAGTTAGGAAAGAGCGTGACGGTCAGAAGGTCGAAAAATTCTGCTGTTGCGGTTGTCAGTTACGGCAGCGTCCTGACGGAGGCATTGAAAGCGGCGGCGCTCCTGGCTGAGGATAAAATCGCAGTCGATGTTGTCAATGCCCGGTTCGCTGCTCCTGTCGATGATAAAATCATCTCACTACTAAAGCGTGGCAAGGGACTCGTAACCGTCGAGGATCACGCTGTTGCCTGCGGATTCGGCTCCGCCGTGCTCGAATCGGCCGCCGCCAAAGGCTGTTCGGCCGAATCGATACGCCTGCTTGGTTCGCCCAGGAAATTTATCGGGCATAATGCTCGTGACGTTCAGCTTATGCAGGCGGGAGCAAATGCCGATAAAATAACAGAGACGGTACGGAAAATGTTGAAGGCATAAATGGCGGTACGAGAGATGAAATCTCTGCCCAAACTTGTTATTTTCGGGGACTCTCGGAGGCGGGGTGTCAGCGAAGCTATCGAGGAATTTGTCAGCTTCGCGGAGGGTAAAGCCCAAATCGTGGCGAGTTACGGCATCGAAGATTTGAAGGGTAACTGCAAGGTTATCCGGTCTCCCGTCGAGGCCGGGATTCTCAAAAAATGCGATTTTGCGATAGTTTTCGGCGGCGACGGCAGCATTATCTCTACGGCCAGAAAGGTCAGCGAAGCATCTCTGCCGGTTATAGGTGTGAATGTCGGCAAGCTTGGCTTCCTGGCGGAATTCAGCGTCGGCGAGCTTGAGGATTTTTTCCCCCGCTTATTGGATAAGGGTAAGGTCCCGGTAGATAAGCGTATGATGCTCAAGTGCAGGGTTTTCGGCGATGGACAGAGAAAGAACCGGAAGGAGAAATTTTGCTCGGCGGCGATCAACGATGTTTTCATCACGGCAGGTCCCCCCTTTAGAATGATTGAATTGAAGATATTGGTGGACGGTCAACCTCTGGCCGGCTGCGTTAGTGACGGGCTGATAATCTCCACGCCGACCGGTTCTACGGCCTATAACCTTTCGGCGGGGGGGCCGATCATATCGTCAAAGATGCAGGCCGTGGTGATTACGCCGATCTGTCCTCACTCGCTGAGCTTCAGGCCGATCGTTATTAACGCCGACAGCAAAATCGAGGTTTTTGGCGTAAGAGTCAATAAAGGAACGACTATTTCCATTGATGGCCAGGTTTCGTTGAAGCTGTCAATTAATGATGTGGTGCGAATCGAAAAGCAAGACAGCGATTTTTTGATTGTGAATAACCCGCTTCGGA
Source organism: Phycisphaerales bacterium (assembly GCA_003533825.1). Lineage (GTDB taxonomy): Bacteria > Planctomycetota > Phycisphaerae > Sedimentisphaerales > Anaerobacaceae > JAFGPJ01. The sequence goes on along the minus strand of DQCG01000007.1, from coordinate 11,562 downwards.
GCAAGTGGGATACTTTAGCTACTAAACTCAGTTGGGCGGAAAAGCCGAAGTACACGGAATACCCGAACGTATAGTCGAATTGGACGGTCGTTGACGACCCAATCGGGCAATAATGAGGTATTTTGTGTTATGAAGAATCGGGTTTTCATAATAGCGGCGTTATTGTCGGCTACGTTTTTTACGCCGATAAGCTGGTCGATAGAGAATCCCGGAATCGGCAATCCGGTCGGCCCCAGCACTATCCCCCCGAGCACTATTCGCAGCGGGCTGGTTAGCACTCCAGCCCCGATTGATACGACTGGAAATTTGCTAATTACCGGTAATGTGCGTGGCGGCAGGTATTTCCGCGGTACGGTGCCCTATCGTGCGGCAACAAGCTTCAGCTCGACTCTCGGCTCATCTTCGCTGAATTCTTTCCTGAGAGATACGGCCGGCTCGGAAGATTTCAGGACATATTCCCGACAGTACGGCACTCGCCCGTATTATTCTCGTAGCGGAACTGTCACGACCATGATGCCGGGCAGGTCCGAGATTCTCGCTCCGACAGGTACGATGATGAACACTCGCGCACAGCAGGACACCCGCTCGGCGGGAGCCGGGGTATTTGGTATGGAGTCCATGCCGCAGGAATCGGCTTTGTCCGGCCGGAGTGTCGGCGCAGACGATTCAGGTTTGCGGGGACCTATAACGCAATATGGCCGGCTGGCCGAGTCGCAGTTGACGTTTCAAGACACGTTTCCGTCAGGCATGTCACCTGGTCGGCGGGACAAGGAGCAATTGACGCCGGACCGGGCCGGTATCCGCCGGCAGGACCGGAGCTCGGCGGTCGAACTATTTAGGGAGCAGACACAGGACTCGACGACATTGCTGTTTCCGGAACGGCGGCAAAGCCCGTCAGAAACCATCGATGCTCTTAAATACCTGAATCGACAAACTAACAATGAGAATCTAAGGCCGGACTTCGAGAGCCGGACAATCCCCTCCCGGCAGACTGTCGAACGAAAGCAGAATACAGCCGTTCCTTACGAATTTTCACCTTCGGAGAAATTTAAGCCTTCGATGGATTCCAGGTTGCAGAAAAATCTCTTTTTGCATAAAGATACGAATTGGTCTGCAGAAAGCCTGGAGTCAAAGTCGATTCCGGAGAGGCGTGTCCCCGGTACACTCGGGGTCCCCGAGGCGAACAGGCTTGAAACCTCCGGCCTAAACAGAACTCAGCAAAATCAACAACAGGGCGACGTTCTTGACCAGATAAGAAAGCAGCTCGATGATTTGACGAAGTCAATCGATGAGAATATACAAAGGCGAGAAGCTCGAAGGGCCGCGGGCACCGATCAGGCGGTAATACGCGAACGGACACCTTTAGGATCCGAGCAATACATGCCTAAATCCCGCGAAGGGATCATCTCTCCGGATCCGATTAATTCGAGCGGGGCTTCGAGCTATTACGAACAGCGGGGAGCCGAACTCCGCTTCAAGGGAGAGGAACCTTCCCTGCCGACAGGACGCGAGCTAAGCAGAACCAAAGGTGGCAGGGGAACCGGCCTGGAATTTTCAGGTGTACCGGGCTACGAAAGCCCTCAAAAGAAAAGTTCTCCGCTGGATGAGCTGAATAAACTTTCACAGGCCGACATATCCGCTGAAGCAAGCCGAATTATGGGCAAGCACCGTAGCCTTGAGTCACTCTCGGATTCCAAGTTCGATCAGCACATGCGGGCGGCCGAGCATTATCTTAGAGCGGGCGAGTACTATCGTGCGGCGGGCTGTTTTTCATTGGCGACGATGTATCAGTCGGACAATCCTCTGGCACTTGCAGGCAGGGGACATGCGTTATTAGCCGCCGGAGAATACGTCAGCAGCGCGCTGTTTCTTTCCAGAGCGCTGCAAGTCAGTCCCGAATATCTTCAAATGAGAATTGATCTTACAGCAATGCTTGACGATGAGAGGAAACTGGCTGGCAGAGTTGAAGATATCGAGCAATGGCTGGCGCGCAGCGGTTCGAGCCAGTTGCAATTTCTGCTTGGTTATATTTATTACCGAACGGGCCAGCTTCTCGAGGCGAAAAAGGCGATTGACGCCGCCTATGAGAAGGCGCCGGACTCGCCCGCTGTGCAGGTAATGAAAATTACCATAGACAATGCGATATTACGACCGTGACGAGCGAAGGCCCCTGGCTTAGCGTGAGATATCTTTTTCAAGCTGGGCAAGTATGGCTTTGGCCTTTGAGATTTTGTTCCCTCCCGGGCCGTTCCAGCGAAGCTCAGCATTTTGCTGCATCAGCGCTTCGATTTTCTTGCAGGCCAAAAGAACGGTGGCGTGATTCTTATTGCCCATTACCCTGCCTATCTCCGAGGACGACATTTTCGTATGCTTCCTGGTCAGGTACATGCTCAGGTGGCGGGCCAAAGCCACGGTCCTGTTTTTCTTGGAGGAGTGAATACTCGTAGGCGTGATTCCGAAGTAGGTCGCCACGGCCGATTCGATATCCGATACGTGAACAATCGGATCGCATCTTTCCAGATGTTCGACCAGAACGGCTTTGGCCATCGATGGGGTGATCTTTTCGTTTTTCAATGCCGTAAACGCAATTAATTTCAGCAGGGCACCTTCCAGCTCTCGCACGTTGGTACGCATATTTTCAGCGATGTACCGTATGACACTCTCGGGAACCAGCGCAGGGGCGGCCTTTTTATGGGCGGTTCGCGAATTGGACTTACGGATGTTCATGGCGTACTGTCTGCATATCTCGCAGCGGGTTTCCAGGTCGGGGCTCTCAATCTTGACAACCATTCCCGAGACGAACCGGTTCACCAGTTTTTCGGACAGTTGCCCGATCATCTTCGGATGTGCATCGGAGGCCAGGACCACCTGTTTGCCGGCCAGATTGATTGTATTGAAGGTATGCAGAAATTCTTCCTGCATTGAAGGCTTGCTGGCCAAAAAATGAATATCGTCAATTACCAGCAAATCCGTTCGCCGCATTCGCTGCCTGAAAGTTTCCAGTTTTTTTGTCTTGAGTGCCAGGATGAACTGATTGGCAAAATCCTCCGCCGACAGATACAGCCATTTCGTTTGGGGCCGCTTCTCACATACTGCATTGCATATTCCCTGCAGGAGGTGTGTCTTGCCGACGCCGTATCCTCCGTGAATAAAAAGCGGATTGAACGGGCTCTGCTGCTCGTTGACGACGACTGTGGCGGCATTGTAGGCCAGTTCATTTGAAGAGCCGACGACAAATGTATCCAGACTGAGCTTGAGTCTTTTCTTTTGATTTCTACCTGCTGCGGATCTTTTAGTTCCCCGGTCTGTTACGAAACGGGATTGGTGCCGGTCCTTTTTCGCCGCTGTTGAAGAAGTGGCTCTCGAACCGGCCCTGCGGCCGGAAAGTTCCGGATCGATGGTGAATGTAACTTTTACGTTCGTTCCGGTCACCGACCGAACTGCCTGGCTGATTTCATTGGAAAAGTGGTTTTCAATCCAGTTCGCGATGAAAAGGTTTGGCACGCCGACTTTCAGGTATCCGCCGGCGAGTGTCAGTTTGGTCGAATTCTTGAACCAGATTTCAAACTTCTGCTGCCCCACTTTTTCGGCGAGCGCTTTACCGATAGCATGTATTTGGGTATCAGTTGTACGAAGACTATCATCCGTGATTGTGCTTTCCATTATTCAATCCCTGGTTCGTAATCCTTTGCTTGTTTTCAATATTATTAAGCAAAAAAAAAGTAAATCAAATGTGTTTTGCAAAATTTCTTTTCCACTTGCCGGAGGTTGCTGTAGGCATTGACTTTGCGCGCGAAAAAAAATATTTCTTAACAGGTTTTACACATCGTAAGTTTGGTTTGTGGAAAAGCTGTGAATTGGGTTTGTGGCATAAGTTGCCTGTAAACTGCCTCTGTTTCTAAGAAAAAGGCTTAAATTCGGCCATATCAGTACTGAAAAACGCTGTTATCGTATATTCTGTGGTTAATGTATTATCGGATCGAATGATATCATTTGTTTTGTCCTTGTAGGAGCGGTTCGCTAACCGCTCCTACAAGTCTTGTGTTTCGCATGATGTGCGCAAATCGTTATACGTACGGATTCGGGGAACGCTCCTATGCATCGGCTTGATCGTTGGAGGTCTGCGCCGGGCGCATGTCTGCCCTGGAATGCCGCGGCATTGCGATGGTTCCGGTTCTGGCGAGGCTTTTGATGCCGTACGGCTTGCATACGTTGATGAAGGCCTCGATTTTGTCCTCGGGCCCGCTGACTTCGACCATGACGAACTTCTGGCCGATGTCCACGACTTTGCCCCTGAACATTTCTATCAGCGAGAGGATCTCGGAGCGTTTTTCCGGCGGCGCGGAAATGGCTATAAGCATTAAATCGCGGGCGACCACCGGCTGGCCGACAAAATCTTGAACCTTAACAACCGGAACAACCTTGGCCAGTTGCTTTCGAACCTGTTCGAGGACTCTGTCGTCACCGATGACTACGATAGTCATCCGGCTGAGCGCCGGGTCCTCGGTTCGGCCGACAACCAGTGAATCGATATTGAACGCCCGGGCCGCGAACATACCCGCGACATGGGCCAGAACTCCGGATTTATTTTCAACTAATGCGCTTATTATATGTTTCATATCAGATCAACCTTTCCAATATGTCGAGTCCGCTCATCTCATCCAGGCTTTTGCCCGCAGGGACCATCGGCCAAACATTTTCTTCGGGTTCGACTCTAAAATCAACCACACAGGGCTGTTTTTCTTTTAGCATTTGCTTGACGGCTTTTGGGACATCGGCTTTTTTATCGACAGTCATCCCGACCGCACCGAGAGCTTTGGCAAGGGCCTCGTACTCAGGATTCTTCAGGTAGCTCTTTGAATATCGCCGCCCGTAGAAAAGTTCCTGCCATTGCCGGACCATTCCCATATAGCCGTTGTTCAAAATACAAATCTTAATCGGCAACTTATGTTCGATCGCCGTGGACAACTCCGTCATTGTCATATTGAAGCCGTGGTCGCCGTCGATGTCTATAACGGTCTCGTTGGGCTTGGCGATCTGCGCGCCGATTGCGGCCGGCAGGCCGAAACCCATTGTCCCCAATCCGCCGGAACTGATGAACTGCCTGGGCTTGAAGAACCTATAAAACTGTGCCGCCCACATTTGATTCTGGCCGACGCCAGTTGTGACGATTGCCTCGTTTTTCGTCTGACGGCAAAGCTCCTCGACGACGTACTGCGGCTTGATCGTCGATGAATTCTGGTCGTAGCGGAATGGAAACTTCTTCTTCCATTCAGCGATCTTATCGAACCACTTTTTTCTTTCCTGGTATTCGACTTCCCTGGCTAACGCCTTGAGGATAACTTTGGCATCTCCAACGACGGGGATATCGACGCCGACGTTCTTCGATATACTGGCCGGATCGACGTCGATGTGGATTACTTTCGCATTCGGAGCGAAGGTCTCTATCTTACCGGTGACCCGGTCATCAAAACGTGCGCCGACGGCAATTAACAGATCGCACTGCTGAACCGCGTAATTGGCATACGCAGAGCCGTGCATACCGAGCATATCAAGAGATTCGGCCTTTCTCTGATCGTAGCTGCCTAATCCCAACAATGTCATTGTAACGGGAAGATGTGCCTTTTCCGCAAATGCGCTGAGTTCTTTACCGGCGTTGGCCGTAATGACACCGCCTCCGACATAAAGCACCGGCTGCTTGGATTTATTGATCGCTTTGGCCGCTGTCGATATCTGCCGGGCGTGTCCCTTGGTCCGAATCCGATAGCCGGGCAGCTTCATTTCCGCCGGGCCGTCGGTATTGAATTTGGCTACCTCTACGTCAACCGGCAGGTCAATCAGTACCGGGCCGGGACGGCCTGTCGATGCAATATGAAATGCTTCGCGGATGGTGCGCGCAAGGTCTTTAACATCCTTGACGATACAATTATATTTAGTAACCGGACGGGTAATTCCGGTAGTATCGGCTTCCTGGAAAGCATCGTTTCCGATAAGTTCCGTGCGAACCTGGCCCGTCAGGGCGACCATAGGTACCGAGTCCATCATCGCCGTCGCGAGACCTGTAACCAGATTGCACGCCCCGGGCCCGCTGGTCGCGAGCACAACGCCGACTTTCCCGCTGGCACGGGCATAGGCATCGGCCATGTGGCACCCGCCCTGTTCATGACGGGGGACTATAAAATTAATCGGCGCATCATACAATCTGTCGAACAACGGTATTACAACGCCGCCGATATAGCCGAACATTGTGTCCACACCCTGTTCGATGAGAGTATCGACGATAATCTGGGCGCCTGTTTCAATTGAGGGTTTGCCGGCTGTGCGAGCCGAAGCACGAGACTTGGTCTTCATTTTCCTATTCCTTTCCTGACAAACGTTATCGGGGCTGCCTTTTGCCAATAGGCAAAATCGGCGCCCTCTTGTTATTCCGGCGGAATCCCGTTTCGCGGGAACCGTTAACTATGGCTTTATGGGCCCTTCCGGCGAGCCAATTGTTTCTTCAGGAGAGAAACAACCGAATCAGCCGAAGATTCTAAACCCGGCCATAATCCCGTAACCATCCTAAACAAAGATGTCTCAGGGTCGTATTTGCATGTTTTCATACAAATACGGAAAAACATTATATACGAACCACCATCCTCTGTCAACTATTTTCGGCAATTTATTTGCCTGTCAATAACGTTTTTTGCCTTTTTAGCTCCAACAAATACATTTTTGAGTCGTACACAGACACAGAAATAGTTGGCTAAATGTCAAATTGCTGCTATAATTGCCGGCAATTAAAAGAATTATTGGAGATTGTTTATGTGTGATAAATGCGGTTGCAGCGAAACTAATACCGACCAGACGCTGGAAGAAAAGGTCAAAGATATAATCGAGAACCTTCGGGGTGCTCTGCAAAGCCATGGTGGTGATGTTGAGCTGGTCGGCATAGATGCGGACAACACCGTCAGGGTCCGTCTGCAGGGGGCCTGCCATGGCTGCCCCGGTGCTGCGATGACAATGAAAATGGGTATCGAAAGAATCCTCAAGGAAAAGATCCCCGAAGTCAAGCAAGTCGTCGCAGTAGACTAATCCTGTCCCAGGATAACAAAGGTTACCTTAACTGAGTGATAGTATTTGTAGGAATGATGTTAAATCGCAGCGTCCAGGTGTCCCTTGCGGTCGCCGCTTTTGGACTCAGCTTAATGCGATACAAATACCCGCCCCATACGGCCGATATCCTTTCATCGTTAAGATCGATTGTTTCGTGTTCCAAACTCAGCTTCTGAGGATCATATCGAACGGCCATCTCAAGCTGTTCTTTCGGATCTTGCAGGACCACTTGTCCCGGCTCATCACGGATAATTTCGCAGGGCGTCATGAGATTCTGAACGATATCCTGTGATTGTATTTTGAGATCGAAAGAATCCACAATTTGTAAATCTTTGCCGCGATTAAGCCTAACGGTACGAAGCCATGAATTTACTCCTGCTTCGTCCGGATAGGCGGATGCGATATTCATTTTCAGTTGTGCAAAGTCTTCCGTTGATTCGTATGCCACATCTTTTGCGGCGTATTGCCTGCCTTCTTTTTGCATAATACCGTTAATCGTAGGCAGATTGTGATATGCCGATTGCATGGCCCGGAGCTCATACCGCCTGCTGCTGAAAGTTTGTCTGGTGTACTCGGGTTTTCCAACGTCGATTATGAACGGACGGCCGTTTGCGTAGATGATGAAGTTTCCTACATCGTTATGATTATGGCTTTGTCCGTTATGGCCCGCCCAACAGGCTGCGTACATTCCTTGTAGCGAGCCGCCTTTGTCTCTGGCGGCCATCATTTGCATATCTTCATCGCCAAGCCAGACGTCGCCTAACAAGGGCGGTAAAGATTTCTTTGCAGCGAGCAGCTCGGATGCGTTGAATATTGAATACAGCGTCCGTCCGAGGGAGCGTGCGGCTTTATTCGTTCCTGTAAGTTCTTCTTCGGTCGAATTATACACTGCGAGCCTTTGCATACCCGGGTCGTTGATTCGCTTGCCGTATCGAAATACAAGATCACGATAGATGGCAAACCGCCCGTCGCAATCGCCGATGTTTACGAAATAATCTTCGGCAATGTGCACGCGGTAAATGAATCGGCCGATTTCTTTGATCATCGGCTTGTCAAAGACATCGAAGCGCCCGTTTGTGGCGCTGTACAACAGCTCCAGGTTGTCGAAAAGACTCGCGCCGGCGTGTCCCCAATAGCTCGGGCCCTCGTCGCAACTGCCATCGGATGGATATGGAGCCAGGAA
>DQCG01000007.1:0-3244 GCA_003533825.1 Phycisphaerales bacterium | reverse complement strand
TCCATCAGCAGCGCCGCGGTGAGCACATTGGAATTTATCCACGGATTCCAATTGTTGGGTCCTCTGCTGTCGGATCTTGCGTTAAAACCCATCCATCCGAAATCGTCGCGCTGCAGGTACGGCGTCAGAATCTGCGAGTCGATTTCGCGCTCGATACGCTTACAAAGCTGCGGCGAGACCGTATCCAGCTCACGCTTGAGTAAATAATCTGTCCATGCGAGGGAGTTGGCCGTCTGGGCGGAAAATAGCGCTACAACGGGTTCGGTTGTATCGGGCAGGTCAACGCCGACCTTTTGCGCCCCCACGTGGGCCGGCCATGTCCATGATGATTCTTCGCAAATAGCCCAGGTTACATTGGCAATGGAATCGAGGAAGCGTTGCTTGCCCTCCATGCACTCGGCGAGAACCAGACAGTGAAGCATCTTTCGCCGCTGGTACCAGATATTCTGATAATTGCTCCGGTTGCCGATGCGCTGATACTCAAGGTAAAGAGTAGCCGGGAGAGATGGAACAGGTTTGTCCAGATACTCGTTGCCGAGATTGATAAAGGCCCGGCGGATATTTTCCGGAATCGATGCCCATTTTTCTCGTTCACTTGCCTTGAAAAACAGTTGCCACTGCGTACGCGGCACCAGCATATTCCGCATTTCCTCTTTCGAAGTCAGTTTGCTAAGAGAAATACCCTTGCTGTTTGAAGCAGTGCCCAGAACCATAAGACATATAATCGCAAGAAGAAGGGTGGTTTTGTTTGAAGTGTACAATTTCATTTGCAGACTACTCCTTTTCAAAAACGCAGAAGAATCTCTTTTGTTCAGGCCAGATGTTCGGAGACTCGCTCGGTATTGGGTTTCTCGATAACGCCTCGTTCGGTGATGATTGCAGCGATGTCCCGGGCTTGTGTCACGTCAAAAGCCGGATTGTATACATTAACACCGGCTGGCGCGGTTTGCGTGCCGGCAAATGTTGTCACCTCCTCAGCGAACCTTTGTTCGATGGGTATTTCCGCTCCGCTCTTTATGCTCAAATCAAACGTGCTCGAAGGAGCAGCTATATAAAACGGTACACCGTGCTCTCTGGCGAGAATGCTGAGGCTGTAAGTGCCGATCTTGTTGGCCGTATCGCCGTTTGCCGCGATCCGGTCGGCGCCGGTTATGACGGCGTTAATTTTACCTTGCTTCATCAGCCAACCGGCCATGTTGTCGCAGATCACGGTCACATCTATTCCCGCCTGTTTCAGCTCCCATGCCGTCAGTCGCGCGCCTTGCAGCAGCGGCCGGGTCTCATCTGCGTAGACCTTGAACTTTTTCCCCTTTTTGTGTGCCTCGAACATCGGCGACAGAGCGGTTCCCTGCCCGGCGGTAGCCAGCGCCCCGGCGTTGCAATGCGTCAAAATCCCGGCACCGTCCTTAATAAACTTTTCGCCGTGCTGCCCAATCCGCCGGCACATATCCACATCTTCCTGATAAATAGCGTTGGCCTCTCTTAAGACGGCCTCGCGCAATTGCTGTAGAGTTTCAACCGGTGACGCCGCCCCCCAAACTCGATCCAAAGCCCAGAACAGATTCACGGCGGTAGGGCGGGATGATGCGAGGTACTCGCGAGCGTGTTTTAACGCTTCAAGAGATTTTTCCATGCTGTCACTCGCATCAAGCTTTTGCAGAGCCAGGACGAGTCCGTAAGCAGCCGAGACTCCTATGGCCGGAGCGCCGCGTACGGCGAGCGTTTTTATCGTTTCGAAAAGCGTTTCGACGTCCCGACATTTCAGCCTGGTGAATTCCGCCGGAAGCCGCCGCTGATCTATAAGCTCCAGATAGCCGTCAATACCACCAATCCATTTTACCGCTTCGACAATCATGGACGCTTTCTCTCAAATATAAAGTTCAGCTTATCGGTCAACTCTTGCTCCGCCGCCTCCCATGACTTTCTCGACTTCGCGGAGGCTGGCCGTGGTTGTGTCACCCGGCGTCGTCATCGCCAGCGCGCCGTGGGCGGCGCCGTAGTTCACCGCCTCGGCCGGAGTTTTTCCTTCCATCAGGCCGTAGATCAACCCGGATGCAAAGCTGTCGCCGCCGCCCACCCGGTCGTAGATTTCCAGATCGGGCCTCAGCGTGGCTTCGTAAAATTCGCAGCCGGTGTATATGATCGCGCCCCAGTCGTTGACCGAGGCGGTTTTTGCGTTCCGCAGGGTTGTGGCGACGACCTTCAGGTTACCGAACTCCTTGACCACCTCGGCAATCATCGTCTTGAAGCTTGCCGGGTCGAGCTTCGAATAACCTTTATCCATCTCTTTGACCTCGAACCCGAGCGCCGCTGTGAAATCCTCTTCGTTGCCCAGCATCACATCGACGTAGGGAGCGATGGCCCTATTGACCTGCTTGGCCTTCTCCTGCCCCCCGATATCCTGCCATAGCGATTTGCGGTAGTTAAGATCGTATGAGACGATGGTTCCGTGCTTTTTCGCGGCCTTTACCGCCTCAATGATGACGTCCGGCGTGGTTTCCGAAAGTGCCGCGAAGATTCCGCCGGTATGGAACCAGCAGCTCCCGTCTTTGCCGAATATTTTATTCCAGTCGATATCTCCTTTTTTCAATTGCGAGGCGGCGCTGTTTGCCCTGTCCGAGCATCCGACGGCCGCCCGCACACCAAAGCCGCGCTCGGTGAAATTCAGGCCGACGCGGACTTTCCTGCCGATACCATCGTACGGTACCCATTTGACGTATTCCATATTGACGCCGCCCTGGTAGATCAAATCTTCGAGCAGCCGCCCGATGGGATTATCGGCAATAGCGGTGACAACCGCGGCACGTTTGCCGAAGCAGCGCTTCAAACCCCTGGCGACGTTGTACTCTCCGCCGCCTTCCCATGCGCGGAAGTGCCGGGTCGTGTGAATTCTTTCTTCGCTGGGATCCAGCCGAATCATGATTTCGCCCAGCGAGACGATGTCATATTTGCATTCTGCCCTGGATTTGACGTCTATAACTGCCATGGCGTTTCTCCTAACTGCTCTGTGTTAGCCGTAAATATTACCTTCTCGATAATCCTGCCAGGCCGGCTCGAATGCCTTTCGGTCGGTCGGCGCCGGCCTTAACTTAACCGTTGTACTACTGAACAAATCCGGTGAGCTTTCGTCGTACTCGATATGCAATATAGAGCTTCGTAGCGACTCGTTCTCGGGCTTGAACTTCAGCGGCTTGCCGGTGGCTTTATCAATCACGTCGGCATGGATTTCAACACCGTCTTCGGA
>DQCG01000232.1 GCA_003533825.1 Phycisphaerales bacterium | reverse complement strand
CGCGGATCATCGGGACCATATTTTCTGGAGAAGAACGACAGCCAGCCGTACTGGTCTCGATGTCCGTGGCCGGGAGAGTAGATTCCCATAACGCGCTCGTCGTTGGGGATCGGCCGACAGGAGAGGAAAACTCCCCATGAAACTTCGTTGCCGTAGTATATCTCCTGATTCGTGCCGTCCGGGTTCATCGTCCAGAGATGGTGAAACTCAACCTGAGAGCGGTCCACGTATTCCCATCGCATATAGAGAATCTGGCCGTTGGGCAGCACGGACGGCGTGTTGTCGTGCTCGATATTGCATGAGAGCATTTGGATATTACCGCCGTCACCGTCGCAGCGGTATATTGTGCCGACCTGAGTAATCCAGCATCCGACCCATCGCCTGGCGCGTGTGGAGACGAAGACGATGCCGCCGTCCGGAAGGTATTCAGGTTCGTAATCGTCGAAAGGCCCCGAAGTAATCTGACGTATGTTGGTGCCGTCGACGTCAATCTCGTAGAGGTTGTAATGCTTCAGGCCGTCTTTTCGCCAGGCAAAAATGATTTTCTCCGCATCGTAATGAACCTTCGGGTCGCGTATGCAGCCTTTGGCCGTTTCCAGCAGGATAGAAATCCTGCCGGTTTTTAAGTTTAGTTTGCAAAGCTGTGCACCCGTCGTATAGGCCGGATCATTCTCACTATCGCAGAAGTAGCCGATATTTGCGTACCAGTGCGGATCTTCGTATCCACCGCGCTGTACGAAAATTATTTCCTCGATGTTGTCAAACTCGCCGGGCAGATTTTTGATCGACTGAGTGAAAACACCGCTGTTGAGGGTTTCGAGTGAGGGCAGTTCGGCGAATGTCACTGGAGCCAGGAGAATTACGATATAAATTAAAATCTTGTACTTCATCATAGTACTATTAACAGCTAAAGCAGGCTCTTCGTGCTGTTTGCTCCTAAAAACAGTGCTTGATGATCATTGAGATTATTTCACCATTATACAAGCACTCGATGGTATTGTCCAGTCCGCAGATTGTCAACTCAGCAGAGTGCTGATCCGGATATAGCGAAATATATACTGCGTCTGTGAGGCTTTCCGTCGGTCGGCTATTGTACGTAAATGCCTGTTAATAAACAGGAACTGATTTTTACTCAGTACAGCCATCGCTTTTTGCCCACAATTATGCTATAATACAGTATCTTTGTGGGGGTAATGATAAAGAAGGGTTAAGAAGGACAATTATGAAGTTTAGGATGAGGATCGGGTCAATACCTTCAGTTACTGTTTTATTTCTGATGTTATGCTTCAGACTTAGTGCCGCTGGAGCCGATGTCGTACAGGATGTCGAGTTCAGTGCCGAGCGTGGATTCTACGATGCGGCGTTCCAGTTGACGCTCACTACACCCACGCAGGCGGCCCAGATACGCTACACGCTGGACGGCTCGACACCGAAATCGAATACCGGCATCGTCTACAGAGGCCCTCTTACAATCAGCGGTACGACTGTCATCCGGGCCGCCGCTTTCAGGCCGAGCTACGAGAATTCAAATGTTGTTACGAAAAGCTATATCTTTATCAGCGATGTCTTGAGACAATCACCCAACGGCCAGGCACCGGGGCCCGGCTGGCCTACAGGCAGTGTTAACGGCCAAGTTATTGATTACGGCATGGACCCGGATATCGTTAACAATCCGAGGTGGGCCGGCCTGATCGAGGATGCGTTACTCGATATACCGACAATCTCGCTGGTAACGGATCTGGCGAATCTTTTTAACCGGTCCACGGGCATATACGTCAATGCCCGTAACGACGGCTCGAACTGGGAGCGGCGCACGTCTGTCGAGCTTCTCAATCCTGACGGGATGCCGGGATTTGGGCTCGATGCCGGCCTGCGAATACGCGGGGCATTCAGCAGAAGCAACAGTAATCCCAAGCATGCTTTTCGGCTGTTCTTTCGCACAGAATACGGCGAGGGAAAGCTCCGCTACCCGCTGTTCGGTGGCGAGGGTGACGACGAGTTTGACAAGATCGATCTGCGAACCAGCCAGAACAACTCCTGGGCGTTACAGGGCAGCTCACAGAATACGCTCATTAGAGACGTCTTCTCCCGCGACGTGCAGCGTGACATGGGCCAGCCTTATACCCGCAGCCGATACTACCATCTCTATCTGAACGGACACTACTGGGGTCTCTATCAGACGCAGGAAAGGGCCGATGCAGATTTCGCCGAGTCTTACATGGGCGGAGATAAAGAAGAATACGATGTGATCAAAAACGACTCATCGGGCTCACGCGCCCTGCACGCAACGGACGGTAATATGGATGCATATCGGCGGCTGTACGACGCTGCGGTCGACGGCTTTGCCACCGACGGGGCATACCTCGCCGTACAGGGCCTTAAGCCTGTCAGAACACCGGATAATCTAACAGGTGAGAGACTGCTCGATCCCGAGAACCTTATGGATTACATGATCTGCACCTACTACACAGGCGACCCCGATGCGCCGGTGAGTTGCTGGGGCCACTTCTCAAACAACGTATTCGCCATTTACAATCGTGTCTGGCAGGAGGGATTTACTTGGTACCGGCACGATGCCGAGCACTCTCTGGGCGCCAACGGCGGGGTCAACGAAGGCCGGCTCCTGACCGATCCTACGGATCGATCCATCGGGCAGCAGTGGCGTCATTTTAATCCGGCCTGGCTACATATACGCCTCACCGACAATCCGGAGTATCTCATGCAGTTCGCCGACCGGGTGAATATGTATTTCTCTAACGGCGGAATCCTGACGGCAGCGCCGAATATCCAGCGCTGGATGGACCGGGCGGACCAGATCGATCTGGCGATTATTGCCGAGTCGGCACGATGGGGAGATGCCCAAAGAAATTCCCCGCGAACCAAAGACGACTGGGAGAGCCAGAACGATTACATGGTCAATACTTTCTTCCCCGCCCGGACACAGATTGTCATCAACCAGATGCGCTCGGTGGGCATGTTCCCGGATACGGCAATGATATCGTTCAACCGGCACGGCGGAGAAATAATACCCGGATTCGAATTGCTCATGTCACAGAGTAACGGCACGCCGGGAACCATCTATTACACACTGGATGGGTCCGATCCGCGCCTCCGGGGCGGCGGTATCAATCCGAACGCGGCAATCTTCGAGGACGCCACAACAACCATGACATTAATCAGCCGGGGATCGGTCTGGCGATACAAAGACGATGGCTCGGACCAGGGTACCTCATGGCGACACCTGAATTTCAGCGACCGCCTGTGGAAACAGGGACCCGCGCAATTAGGCTACGGCGACAACGACGAAGCTACCGTAGTAAGTTACGGAACCAGTTCCAGCAACAAATACCCCACAACCTACTTCCGGCACGTGTTCTATATCGAAGATGCCTCTGAATTTACCGAACTGTCACTCGAAATCGTGCGGGACGACGGCGCAGTCGTGTACATAAACGACGTGGAGGCCACCCCGCGTATCAACATGCCCGGTGGCAATATCAACTATCTGACGTGGGCCTCCGGATCTGGAGTACCCGTGGGCGGGGCCAACGAATCGACGTTCTACATGTACGATATCGATCCGGATATTCTTCTCGATGGTTTAAACATTATCGCCGTCGAGATCCATCAGGTCAGCAGAACCAGTTCGGACATAAGTTTCGACCTTGAGCTGGTCGGTACGATAGCAGGCTCCGCCTCGGCGCCGATTATCCTGGACCAAACCACTACGGCCCAAGCCCGGACCTACCATGCCGGCCGGTGGGGCGCTCTGACAGAAGCACGGTTCGCGGTCGGGTTGCAGGGGCTGGTGATTAATGAATTCATGGCCTCCAATCAAACAACACTCATAGATCCGGACGAACCGGACGAATTCCCCGACTGGATCGAGATTTACAACGGAACCTCCGGCACGATCGATCTCGAAGGCATGTACCTGACGGACAAATTACAGGACCTGACCAAGTGGCAGATTGGTGCCGGAGTCAGCATCGAACCCGGCCAATACCTCATCTTCTACGCTGACGACGATGGTACACAGGGCGTTTACCATACGAATTACCAGCTCAGCAGGAGCGGCGAGACCATTGTACTGGTTGACAGCGACGGCAAAACTATCATCGACTCGATTCTTTTCGACAGCCAGTTCGAGGATGTATCCTTCGGCCGGTTCCCGGACGGAAATGATTCGTGGAGCTACCAACAGAGCCCCACTCCCGGTTTGCCCAACAAGATGGATCTCGGAGAATAAGGTGCAAAGCTTTGATAAGATGTGCTTTTTCAAAGACTTAACTATAACATGGTGCAGGCGATTTCAGGGATGATAGTAAGGAAATAACAAATCAACTGCCTATTTTGTTTTTCTTAATGAAATAGTTGTCGATTTGGTATATAATATATAATGAAGCTTAGGGATTTTGAACTTTTGACCTGATGGATTCTGTACAGTTTCGACATTGATGAGGAGAAATAAAGACTTCTGTATTTGAAGCTAAAGCTCATTTTTTGAAGGAGGAATATTATGTTCAAAGAATTGCGAAGTTTAGTAACAATCTGTGTGCTCGTGGGAATAATTGTGCTCGTGAGCAGCACCACACAGGCTAACTGGCTGGAAACATTCGACGGCGACGAGCTTGATCTGGCAACATGGCAATTCGAGTGTTTTCCCGACATGACCAAAACGTTCACGAATACCATCGTGACCGACCCGAACGGCAACAAATATCTGAGTCTGGATGAGACAAGCTCGGCGGGTGTCGGCGGCTCGGCTTTCGGCGCAGCTTTCGGGACCGACGAGGTTTTTACCGATGTCCGGATTGGCGCAGTTGTCAATGTCACCGGAGATGCCTCATGGCGCTACTGCGGCCTCGTTGCTCGCACGGAATACTTCGTTGACCCGGATGGCTCATTGACCGGTGTGGCTCCCGGTTTTGTTGCTGCCCAGACCTATGTTATGCACATAAATTGGGAAGACGGACCGGCCAACCTGCGAATCGACATCGAGAAGGTCATCATGATGCAAAACATCATGAGAAATGAAGGAGAGTTGGGGTTGGATATTGTTGTGCCGGGGCTTAATCACGCCCGGAGTTATTATGCCGAGATGGATGTTGTCGGCTCCGGACCTGTGTACGTTACCGCCAGTATTTATGAGTACAAAGGCGGACCGCTCGTCGCCAGGACGGCAACAATGGTGGATACGAACGGTAACGATCCGTGGGAAGATGAGGCCGTGAATGATGAAGTCTTTACGAGCGGTGCAAGCGGAATATTCGCACAGAATGAAAACGAAGAACCGGTCGGTTATCATTGCACCTTCGACGATATCTTTTCTGCTTCCGATGGTCCGGCGGCGGTCAATCCCAGCCCCGCCAATGGGGCGATTGATGTGTCCGATCGATACGAGCCTGAGCTGGGTAGAGGCGGAATTTGCGACCGGCCGCGAACTGTGGATAGGCAAGCCCGGAGCGATGGAAAAGGTCGATCCCGCCCCATCGGGAACCACCTACACGCCCGGCAATCTCGAATTAGGCCAGACGTATGAGTGGAGAGTCGATCAAGTAGGAGCCAACGGCACGGTGACAGGCCACACGTGGACCTTTACGGCAGCGAATTATTTGGTTGTGGATGATTTCGAATCATACAGCAGCGATGAAGAAGTAAGGATCGCGTGGGTCGACAACATTGAAGAGCCGGGAGTCGAGTATGTTCTTCTGGCTAGCGGCGAGAACCAAGCCATGCTGTTTGAATTCCAGAACCAGTATGATCCTTACTTTACCGAGATAATGCGGACATTTGACAGTGCACAGGATTGGACGGCTCAAGGTGTTGGTGAGTTATTGCTGTCATTCGTTGGTGAACATGAAAACGCCGAGCATCTGATGTATTTGACGCTGGAGGATGCTGCCGGCCAGAGCTTCAGGGTCGAGACATTCACCCATGCGTGTCAGTCCGACTCATGGCGTCAGTGGCCTATTGCTCTTGTGCAGTTTAGTGATGAGGGTGTGGATTTGACCTCCGTAAAAAAAATCACTATTGGCTTAGGTGACGGCACCGATTCAGGCCAGGGTGGCGATGACAGAGATCACATATACATTGACCAGATTATTTTACGCCCGGCCGGATCATAAATAACAAGATTTCGGGGCCTGTATTGATTGATTCGGTATAGGCCCCGATTGTTTCTCCACAGCTACGGCCTGGCCATTACCTCATTCAACGCCGTCAGCGCCAAATCGATATCACCTGCGCTTATGCCGTAATGGGTCACCGCCCTGAGGCGTTTCGGTGCCACTTGCAGGATTTTAATTCCTCTGTCGGCAAGTTGCTTGACAAGTTCTTCGGCTGTAAGTCCATTGTCTGCGATATCAATATATACGATATTTGTCTGTACCCTGTTTAGATCGATGGATAATCCCGGAGTGCCGGCTATACCTTCGGCGAGCCGTCGGGCGTTTTCATGGTCCTCGGCCAGCCGATCCACCATGTGTTCTAAAGATTCAATCCCCGCCGCAGCGATGATCCCGGATTGC
>DQCG01000186.1 GCA_003533825.1 Phycisphaerales bacterium | reverse complement strand
TGGGATATCAGTGTTCCGCCGAACGTGAGCGCAACGGTCTATGTGCCAGGCAAAAACATAACCGAAGGCCGATTGCCTGCCGTCAAGGCCGAGGGTGTTACATGCCTGCGTATGGAAAAGAATGGAACCGTATATAAAGTGGAATCAGGGGACCACGAGTTCAAATCTGTTGTAAAGTAAAACCAAACAGCTTTTTTTAAGAATAAGTGCAAAAACTAAACTAAAATGTGAATGAGGATCCGCTACGTATTGTGTAGCAGGCCAGAGTGACATTACAGCCCAAAATTGGCCCAATTTTTACTCGTAAACCGCTACAACTGGACTACAACTCGAAGGGCCAATACCTACCTATTATCAAAAAACCTTAATCTCATAAGCTATTATATATTAAGGATTTAGGCGGTGACCAAAAAATCGCAAACGTATTCAATGGACGGTGCGAATCTGGCCAGGCTATCTTTCTTAATCTGTCTTCTACATCCAGCCAGATACAGGCGTTAGAGATCCATAGTATTGCTCGACTCAACGACCTGTTTGGCTGAACATCCATTCTGTAATTGTTTTCAATGCGGTCGGAGCAATTGTCTCTTCAATCTTGCCATACTCTGATACTGCACCTGTAACGGCTGTTTGGAACATATGGTTGAGGCCGGGTAGTTCCTTGATTTCGCAATTATAGTTTCCGGCCGATTGGAGAATTTCTTGAACTCCACGCAAGTTCTTGGCGGAAGGGACCTGACAATCTTTCGTGCCGCCCATGGCGAGCATGGGACATTTTGCTTTCGTCAAGAATGGTGTCGGGTCGAACTTAAGGAAGTAGCGGTATGCTGCTTTCGTCACTCTACCGGCCTCATAGTTGAGCTTGCCTTCAGACCATCCGAGAAGTTGCTTGTCTGGCTCGCTCAGATCAGCGAACAGCTCCTTGATCTTCTTTGTGGCGATCTCATTGTCCCGCTCCTGGTTTACGACACCGTACATCTGCTGCCACCACCGGCGAGTCACGGCAACCTTCTCGTCACTTGCTCCTTCGGCTTTGACCTCTGCGCCGTCCTGGTAATAAAGTATCTCGGCAGCAGGTATCCCTGGTCCTGCCATCATCACAATGAACCCGACATCAGATGTTCTCGCGGCCACCATCGCGGCGATGGATCCTCCTTCACTGTGGCCAATTAGGCCGATATGCCCTTTGTTGATATCGGCACGCGTTTTCAAGTATTCGACTCCAGCGAGAACATCGCTCGCTAAATCTTCGGTGTTTGCTTTCCAGTAGTCTCCCGTTGAGCCTCCCACGCCACGTTTGTCGACCCTGAGAACGGCGAACCCCTGTCTGGTCAAGTGATCGGCCAGCACATGAAGCGTGCGATGATAACCAATCACCTCGTTACGACTGTGGGGACCAGAACCTGCAATAAGCAACACTGCCGGAAAAGAACCCTGCGAGCGTGGCTTGGTCAGCGTGCCCGCTATTCTTATGCCTGCCGTTTTATTCTCGTAGCTCACCTCCTCCTGCCCATAAGGATACGGTTTCTTTGGTCTTTGAGGGCGTGCAAATCCGGGGACCTCATCTACAAGTTCAAATCGCACGGGAAACTTGCCTCCTCCCTGGGCGAATTCCGCATCGAATGTCGAGCCGTCCTCGACAAGTTCTCCCTCCACAACAATCTCGGGAGTTCTTATCTTAAGGCTCAGATGGTTGTCCTTTAGGGTTGCTTCATCCATCGGGAGACTCCCTCCCTGGTCGACACTCGTCAAATCAACTGCCAGTGTTCCGTCAGAACGTATCTCAATATCCAACACGAGTCTCAATTCAGGGCCGGATGGAATCCTCATAGTGCCAAGCCAGGTTCCTTCGACATTTGACTGAGGCGCCGCATGTGATGTCGCTTGGCCTAAGAGTACAGCCAATATTACAACCGTACTTGCCAGAGCAGGTCGTTTCATAAGACTTCTCCTTGTCAGATTCCGTGCATGAGCATTTCTAGAATTAAACCATGTTTTTATGCTTGTCGCAAGATTTCCTCATAGGTTTCAAAATAAATGTCTACGAAGCGTGACTGATACGTCGTAACAAGGATGCCTCAAAAAAATGTGGCAACAGGAGTTTTAGTATTTGTCTTTGAGCTTTTCATAGGTGGCCAATGCTAAAAAAGGAAGGGCTGACAATACTACACACTGCCAGCCCTTTAACCTATTTCAATAAGTTGCTGCGACTACTGGGCCAATGCGGCTATTTCCTCTGCGCTCAGAGCCTTATTGTAGATGCGGACATCGTCAATCAGTCCAGAGAAGAACATACCTGCATCGAGGTTTTTATTTACCCCGATGTAAAGACCGCCATCCGAATTCTTCAGCGATGCCAAAGAATTGGCATCCCTGGCGACATCCATTCCGCCACGTGGGACTGGGGCGACGACATCACATCCATTGGCATTGTGGGAGCCGAAACAGTCGATGGCTGCCACATCTATGTGGCGGCCGGGGTATACACGGTCAAACTGACCCTTGAGGATTCCTACGCCGGGTCGGATGAGGCCACCTGCGATGAGTACGTCGTGGTGTACGATCCGTCTGCGGGCTTCGTCACGGGCGGCGGCTGGATCGACTCACCGGCAGAGGCCTACGTGCCTGATCCGGCGCTGAGCGGCAAGGCGACTTTCGGATTTGTCTCGAAGTACAAAAAGGGCACAACGGTCCCGACGGGCAACACCGAGTTCCAGTTAAAGGCCGGCGACCTCAATTTCCACAGCACCAGCTACGACTGGCTGGTGGTCACCGGCTCGGATTACGCCAACTTCAAAGGGACCGGCACGATTGATGGCTTAGGCTCCTACAAGTTCAAGCTCTGGGCAGGCGACAGCGCACCCGACACCTTCCAGATCAAGATCTGGACCGAAGATGACCTTGGAACTGAGACAGTAGTTTACGACAACGGCTCCGAAGAAAGCTCCGACCAGGAGATCGGCGGCGGCAACATTGTCGTCCACGCGAAATAGGACCGGTTTTTTTGCCGAGGAAGTACTTATAAAGGGCTGCGGGCACAACGCCAGCAGACCTTTTTTATTTATTGGAGGCTGTTGGTAATATCGAGGCCCAAATGGCGGTGAGCCTGATGGCCAAGGTGAATGTAGCTTTGGCGGCGCCCGTTAGTCTCTGTGCGGCAGTTAGCACCTTTTCCGTAACGCTCACTACCATGGCTCTTAACCAAAGCGTTACCCTTCAGAGCAAAACAACCGGGGCCCATACCGAACTCAATCAGTATAGGCCCCGAACTTGTACAAATGTTTATGCCGTTGCGGCACAAGCTGCACCGTCCCGGCCAATGTCAGAACGGCTTATCGAACGGCAAAGTCCTGCCGGCTAGGCCGGCGACCTCACTATACGAGAGACCATAGTCGTAGATGCGGACGTCGTCCACGGTACCACTCAAGAAGTTACTCGCCGTCGGACCGGCATCCCATTCCTGTCCTATTGACCAGAGGTTATCCGCACTGAAATTGAAATTAACTGTGTGCGTTCCTTCCAGAACTCCATCCACGTATAGACTCCCGACGTCCCCGATCCTTGTGTAGGCCAGATGGTGCCAACTATTGTCAGTGACGAACATGGTGCCGGTGAGATTGCCGAAATCAGCGGATCCTCCAGCGTCCACAGCCAACCAGCCCACGTTGCCGCCAGCGGCGGTGTTGCAACTGATGATGGGGTACCAGACGCCTTCGGGGGGCATATTTACCCATGCCGCTAGCGTGACATCGTTGTTCGTTATGTCATCTGCTACACCGTCTATCACCACATAATCTTCGAAACTATCGAAGCTCATTGCCTGACCGACCTTGCCAACCGCATAGGTTGGATTACCATTTAGGGTGCCGTCGTTACCCAGACCGGAAGAGTCCTGCAGGTTGCCTTCAAAGGCCCAGTTTCCCACCAGACCGGCCGCGTTGGGCTCAACCGGAGTGATGAACTCGCGGCTCAGAGCATACAATCTGATATCGTCAAGCAACAGGGTGCCCGTAGCGCCGGAACCTTCAACGCCGATGGCCAGGCTGGTGACACTCTGGAGATTCACGCCGAACGATGACAAGTCAATATTCCATGCCTGCCACCCTCGCCGTAGGTCGGCCGCATCACCATCATATGCCACCTTAGAGCCGTTGACTTTCACATACAACTGCCCGGTGTTCCCCGCAGCGCCGTAGAACCACAATCCCAGTGTCTTGACGCCATGCTCCGTCCAGTTCTGCGGAGCCAGTGTCCGGGTGACCTCCGACAGAGCTGCCGTGGTGTTGTTGTACTGCAGCGGCGCCGACTGACGGCCGCCGTGCACAGTGCTGCTCTCCATCGTAGGCTGGTACAATTCAGTATAACCCATAATCGAGCCGTTCGTCGGGTCGTTGGTTTCACCATATCCTCCGTCTATCCAGGTTGAATACACCGGATTGCTGCCCTCGTCTCCCTCAGGAATATCGTTGTAGGACTCGAAATCCTCAACGAGTATGTAATCGGCTACCGCGAAGGTCCATACGTTACCCCTGGTGACAGTCCCGTCGGTATTCTGCTCATCGACGCGCCAGTAGTACGGCCCGCCAACCCACTCCACAGCCTCAGGCGGAGTGTAGCTGGTAGTGGCCTGGAGACCTCTAAATACGCCGGTCGTATTCGATGCGTCGGCGCCGGCTACGGCGTCTCTATCTGTGCCGAAATACACGGCGTGCTGCGACGCCGAATCTCCGGGTGACCAGCTCACGGACGCGGCACGCACCACGTCCGAAGTCGAGTTATTGCCGGGGCTCGGACCCCAGGCAGCCAGTAGATCACCTCTCATGATCTGCTTTACCCCTTCGGCTGTCATCGCCATATCGTAGATGCGGACATCGTCTACGATCCCAACCAGGAAGTCGCTCGCGCCGCCAGCGTCCCACTCCATTGCTATGGACCACAAGTCTGTCGCGCTGAAGCTGTAACCGGCCGCGTGCGTGTTTTCCAGGAATCCGTCGACGTATATGTACCCGGTCGGACCACTCCTGACATAAGTCAGCATGTGCCATTCTCCGTCACTGACCATCGTGTCGGAGTGGCCTTCGTAAGCACTCTCGGATCCATCGTACATGGTCGCCAGGCCAGTGTCGATGGACCACAGGGCGACGTTACCGCGACTGCCGGTGTTGCAGGAGAGCCAGAGCCCGTGGGCGTCGGTAGTCTTGACCCATCCGCTGAGCGTAACATCGTTGCCTTTGATGTCATCAGCTACAGGATTCATCGTGGCATAATTCGAACCGCCGAACTCCAGCGCACCACCAAAATAGCCGTCTACCCACTGCGGACCATCAACAAGGGTTGCGTGGTTATCGTGACCGGACCAGTCCAGCGCGGTAGTCCCGGAACCTTCATCAAGTTTCCACCATCCGACGAGATTGGGATCGACAATCGAGATAGCGGGTCTGGTTGTGAAACTCCAGACATCGCCTTTGTGTGTAGCGGCGCCGTCGAACTCATCGACG
>DQCG01000377.1 GCA_003533825.1 Phycisphaerales bacterium | reverse complement strand
CTCTGTAATGATGCTACAGTCTCGTTAAATGTGCAAATTAAAAGCGTATTTTAGGACACTTTTAGTAGCCGGCTTTGGGAATTTTATTTGGGTCCGCCTATTTTATCTCGCAAAGTTCTTATCGAACCCGCAAGTACCTGTGGAGGAATATCAGCCAGTTCCGGTTCGGGTATCTCGCTGAGCGCTATCCGGTCGATAATTGTCAAAGCCTGATTGCTGAAAGGAGCGATCAAAGCGGCAATTCTTTCAGCTTCGTCCAACTCACCGTACATTATTTGCCGGAGATACATTATTATGTTTTGTTTCAGCTCCTTTTCGCTCATCTGGTATACTGCCCCGGCAAGCGGAGCGGGCCCTTCCGGAATCTCTCTTTCTTTCAGAATGTCTTGTGTAAGCTTGTGTGTCTCAGCCATTAGCCGGTGTTCTCTTTCCACGTCGGTCTCATCTATTGGCGACAGCTTCAGCTCTTCGCCGGTGTCCATGCTGGGGACATATAGTTTATTGTGACATGCCGGGCACTTGCCCCATTTGCCGCCGGCCGCGTCGGCCGCTTCGATCTTTTTGCCACAATGCTCGCAATGAAATATTATCGCCATTGTATCACCTCTATTATTGGTTTTTAGACGCCAGTTTTCTGTAAATCATTGCTTATACGCTATCTATTTCTTCGCTTCATATTCTGCGACTACCTCGGTGGTTATTCCGCCGCGAGGCGTAAACCGGGAGGTAACCTTCATCCAGCAAGGTTTGCATAAACCAGACAAATCATCCAGTATATCGTTCGTTAGGGCCTCGTAAAAAATCCCCTTATTCCGGTAACTTTGCATATAGAATTTCAGAGCCTTGAGTTCTATGCATAACTTGTCGGGACAGTATTCGATGACAATCTCGCCGAAATCAGGCTGGCCCGTTCGAGGACAAACGCTCGTAAACTCGGGACACCTGATGGTTATACGGTAATCCCGCCCGGGACGGGGATTATCGAATAATTCTATTTCTTCCCTTTCACTCATTGTTCGGCCGCTCTTATAAAACTTGCCTTAATATTATAATAGAGACATTGTACCAAAACAAACAATAATAAAAAGGAAATGATGAAAATCCGGTTTGTCAAAACCGGCGAAAAATGTTGCGTGTAGCCGGAAGTTCAGGTATATTGGCTATTTCGGCAGCGGTGTGGTTTGACAGGGCGACATTGATATCATTATATCTTTTTACGAGTTGTTATATATTTGAAAGGAATCAAGAAATGACAAAAAGAATAGTTGTGGCAGGTTTGCTGGTGGGGACGGTGTTTTTCGCTTTGTCGGGTTGTAATACACAAAGCCAGGTCAATCAGAACGAAGGCACTATAGAGACACAGGCGGACCAAGAAATCCAGGTGGTTAGAGAAGTCAAAGTGGATGAATTGGTCGAAGAAGTCGCAGAGGCACAAGTGGTCGAAGAATCCAAGTTAGCTCTGCGTATTAATTGCGGGGCCACCGAACCTTACACCGATAAGGCGGGTAACGCGTGGCTTGCCGACCAGAGCATGGATGCCGACAAAAAGTGGGGCGCCCTCAATGGTTTGACCATTGACCGGGGTGATTTGGGTATTGCCGATACGGATGCGCCGAAGATTTACGAGACCGAACGCTACAGCATGGATGGATACAAATTCACCATCCCCAACGGCAAGTACACCGTCCGGCTGCACTTCGCCGAAACGTATGACGGCATTACGGCCGAAGGCGAACGTGTTTTTTCCGTAACCATCAACGAAAAGAGCATCCTCAATGACTTCGATCCCTTTAAGGAAGCCGGCGGTTATCAGAAACCCATAGTTAAGACAATCGAAGACGTCGCCGTAACCGATGGAGAGCTGGCCATCGGATTCACCATGAATATACAGAACCCCGAGATCAACGGCATTGAGATACTATCCAAGTAGCTGGTAGTTTGTCAAATTTGATTTGATAGCCCGGAAGGATGGCAGCCTCAAGCGGTATTTACCATCCCCAAAGCCTTTAGCTTTGAGGCTGCCACCCAACCTTCTAACGACAACTTACAGATTGACAGGAGCCGAGTTGTGGCAGGTAAAAAAGCAGTAATCTTGTTGAGCGGGGGCCTGGATTCGGCCACGACTTTGGCTATCGCACGGAGCGAAGGTTTCCTGTGCTACGCTCTGACGTTTCGATATGGCCAGCGACACAAGCGGGAAATCGAGGCCGCGAAAAAAGTGGCCGAATCTGTCGGAGCGGCTGAGCATCGCATAATCGACATTGACCTGGCTGCGTTCGGCGGTTCGGCCCTGACTGATGCATCCATTGACGTACCCAAGGATAGAGCCGGGTTGGGCGAGGCGACACAAATACCGCCGACATACGTCCCGGCACGTAACACGATATTTTTAAGTTACGCCCTTGCCTGGGCCGAGGTGCTGGGCGCGTTCGATATCTATATCGGCGTAAATTCCACTGATTACAGCGGCTATCCCGACTGCCGGGCCGAGTTTATCACAGCTTTCGAGAAGACAGCCAATCTCGCCACCGCAGCCGCCGTCGAACAAAAAGGCCGATACCGCATCCACACACCGATTATCGAAATGACAAAGGCCGGGATTATCCTCGCCGGTACGAAGCTCGGCGTGGATTATTCCATGACCCACAGTTGCTACGACCCGGATGAGCAGGGCAGAAGCTGCGGCCGGTGTGATTCCTGCCGATTGAGATTAAAAGGCTTCGCCGAAGCAGGCATTAAAGACCCGATTGATTATATGACCTAACCTTGTCATTCCCGCGAAGGCGGGAATCCATAACACGAAATGAATAATGCGTATTAACGAGATTTTCTATTCCCTGCAGGGCGAAGGTTTCCTTGCCGGCGTACCGAGCGTGTTCATCCGCCTGGCCGGCTGTCCCTTACGCTGCCGCTGGTGCGATACGAAATACGCCTGGGACAAGGAAGCAGGACGGCCATACGGCCCGGACCAGATCGTCCGGGTCATGCAAAAGTGGCCCTGTAAACATGTCGTAATCACCGGAGGCGAGCCGATGGTAAATTCGGATTTGCCACAACTGGCCCGAAAGCTAAAAGCCGCCGGCAAACACATAACTATCGAAACCGCCGGCATCGTCTATATCCCAGAAATATCCTGCGATTTGATGAGTATCAGCCCCAAATTGAGCAATTCGATGCCGGACGAGCCGAAATTAGCGGCGATTCACAAACACTCGAAGCTCGACCTGGCGGTTCTTGGCGCCTTGATTGACAATTACAACTATCAACTCAAATTCGTTGTAGATTCCGAGACCGACCTGCCGGAGATACAAGAAACCATAGAAGAACTCGAAAACGTTGATAAAGGAAAGATTATGCTCATGCCCCAGGCCGCTACCCGGCAAGAGCTTTCAGGCAAGTCCCCTATGGCCGCCGAGCTATGCAAACGCACCGGCTACGCATTCAGTCAGCGCCTCCAGGTCCTGATCTGGAACAACCAAAAAGGCAAGTAGAAGTTACTGAAGCAATCGGCAGCTTACATGATAATTCTCAAATCTCAAAAATTGATAATTGACAATCAGCAACCAATAATCAATAATGTTGAAATACCCGTAAAGGCGGGAACAATAGTCAATAGCCAATAGTAAATAGTAAATCAAAAGCGCCCGGGTGGCGGAATAGGCAGACGCGCTAGCTTGAGGGGCTAGTGACCTTAGGGTCGTGCTGGTTCGACTCCAGTCCCGGGCATTGGAGATTTGAGGTTGTAACATTAATAATTTTGTTTCTTTCATATTTTTTTTGTTATCTCCTTTTTTGGGTTAAAATTGAGGGCCGGATTCAAGAAAATACGTAGTCACCACAATTGACAAGGCCTTAAGTTTTTGTTACATTGGAAATATAAACTACTAAGAGCAGTCCAAATTACAGGGTTGGGCTGTTGTGGATACAAGTAGCACTGGAACTGGCGTTTTGCTGAGAGGGTAAATTCGTATCTCACTGATCATGTAGGTATTTTGTGCATGTTTACATGCCTTTGCAGGTTTTAAAAGGAAGATGTGCAGGTAATGGGAAAAAGGAGGCCCATACTTTTTGAAGTACTTGAACAGCGGATCCTGCTTTCGGGAGATGGTCTGTTGTACACCGCCGCACCTGATCCACTTAATGATACGCTTCTTAACAGTACACAACAAGCGGTCCAGTATGTGGAATTGCAGGAAACAAACGAGCAGGTTGGGCAGCAACTTCCAAATGTACAGCAGGAGATTCGCCAGGAATTTGATTCAGACGACCAGATTGAGACAGATCTTTATCAGCCTATTTTCACTTTGCATGTAAATGACGCTGAGCCCATCGATACAAATGTCAATCCTGCCGATGACTTGAAAGTTAATGATGGTGTTGGCCCTGCTCAAACCGGCACAGAGCTTGCCGTGTTGCCAGGGGATTCAGATGGAAAGACTGATAATAAAATCAGTGCGACAGAGATCGTTAACATAAAAGAACCGACTACAAATATTCCTGCCGTCACAACTGAGGACGACAGTATGCCGACAAATACAAGGGATGCTGATTTAAGCATCGAATATGCCACATCAATTGAGATTAGAGGCCCTCCGGCGGGAACCGGAGAGTGCTCAACTACTTCTATTCTAAATAGTTATGCCACCTCGGATGGATTTCAGGAATTGCCTGATATAGAGGGTGTATGTGAACTCAATGCCCCGGATTTGCCCGGTCTCCAACTCAAGAATCCTGATATAAGCTCCTGGGAAGGGCAAATTGTTTACCTCGATTTCGATGGCGAGACTGATGTGACCTATAATGGTCCGGTTGTCGTCGAGGGTATCCACATTCCTGAATTTTCCACAGACTCTGTCGGCTTAGGCGGCCAGGAGTCGGCAATCATATCTCAAATCATAAATGACCTTGAGCAGCAATTCGAGGGAACGGGTATTCTATTTACAATCTTTAAGCCTGATCCCGAAACTTCATATTCAACAATCTTTGTTGGGGGCGACGATTCCGCATTTACAGAATACGGTTCTTTCCTTGGCTTGGCCGAGCAAGTGGATGTGGGAAACAAGAATCGGTGCGATGAGGCATTTGTGTTCAGTGACGGACTCTCTCCCCGACAAATCGTTTCAGTGATAAGCCATGAGCTCGGACACTTATTGGGATATGAGCATGATGGGCAGACTGGCGGTACTGAAAAGATGAGCCTGGCGGATGTAGCTGTTGTTACTTTTACTCTGGATCAGACTATTCTAAATCTGCCTGAGAATACCGATACTGCCAGCCGTATCAATGTAGCGGAAATCGAGGTTGACGGCGAAGCTTTGGTCACAAACGACTTGACCCTCGGTGGTGACGATGCGGCGTTGTTCGAGATTGATCCTGCATCTGTCGTTGGTTCCGGCTCTTCAATAATGTACCTCAAGGCCGGAGCTGTTCTGGACTTCGAGACGAATCCTGTTCTGGATGTAACGGTCAATGTTGATGATTCTGACCCGGAAATCAGCCCGGATGATACGGCAGATTTGTCGATTACAATAACAGAAGTGAACGAGCCTCCGGCGGTAACGTTAATCAACACCGTCACGGCTTTATCCGAGAACACCGACACAACCAGCCCTACCAAAGTCGCAGATATCGTTGTAACCGACGATGGTACCGGCACTAACATCTTGAGCCTGTCGGGAGCCGATGCCTCTCTGTTCCATATAGATGGTACGGAGCTTTTCCTGAATGCCGGGGTCAGTCTCAATCGCGAGGTCGATCTTGAAGTGTATTTGAATGATCCTGCGTGTGCGGCTTATTGGCGTTTTGAAGCGGGCGCATTAGGTTCCGACAGTGTCGGCACGAACCATCTCAGTGTTCGCGGCCCCCAGGCCAATACCAGTGACTTCATAGAAGGCCAGGCATCAGCCGAATTTCCGGGAGGTACCGCCAGGCTCTCATGCAGTGACAGCAGCCTGGATGCGGGCTTCCCCATGAAAAGTGACGGCATAAACAAGGATATTACCACGATTCAGTGGATTAAATTCAGTGAATTAGGACCCCACGTCAACGAGTTTTGGGGAAAGTATAAAGATGGAAATGTTGTGTACCGATTGTCGGTTCATAATGATGGAAGGGTACGAATATCCTCAGGTTACGAGGGTGGATTTGTTAATCAGGAGGCCGGCTGGTTTCCGACTCCTGTCGAGACGGACAGATGGTATTTTATAGCTTCGACATATCAGTACAGCGACCGTTCTTATCGATTACAGATTTACGATTATACCGCCGGAGACTTTCTCGATAATGATTTAACGGGGAATTTCGAATATGACATCGTTGTGGGCGATCCCGGCGATGGTTATTTCACTCTCAGCTACGCTTCGGAGATATTTTCTTTTAGAGGATTAATGGACGCCTGTATTGTTTTTAATCGAGCTCTTTCGGTGCAGGAGCTTGAGGATATCAGGCTGGGTATGTTCGGCGGAGGAAATTCCGCCCTGGAAGTAACGGTGGAAGTGGATGACCCGGCGGTTGCCGGCACCCCGGATGATACGGCTTCGCTGTCGATTGCAATCACAGCCGGTTAAGCAGCGATGTTTGAAGCCGGTTATAACCATACGGTTGACGAGGGTCAAATGGTCAGCCCTGATCCTGCTACGTTCAACGACCTTGGTACACTTGACACTCATACGGCCGCGATAGGCTGGGGCGATGGTATGGCACCTGATGTCGGCATTGTAAACGAGACTGCCGCTGGTCCACCTGGGTCTACCTCTGGAACCGATGGTACGGTCTCCGACGGTCATGTCTATGTCGATAGCGGAATACCTGATTGCACATGGTGCGAATTTTAACGCCGGCCGGTACGGGCGGGAGGTTGTCCGTTTTTCCACATCCATACCTTGTTAAGCGGCGTGGTCCACAGATAGAATGTCTGCTGAGACCCGTCCCTGGGAGAAGTGAAACTGACCGTCTTATCCGGCACGACTCCTCTCGTTCCAAATCTGTACGAGACAATCCGCGAGCCGGGCTTGAGCTTATCCAATTGGGGGATGAGCTTTACGTTCAGACTCGGCAGCAAAAAGAGTGTGACTACGTCCGCCTTACTGAGGTCCAGGGTAAAAATATCCCTTTGTTCGATTCGAACAAGATGTTCGACATTGTTTTTCTTCACATTCTCCAGCGATTCTCTCACACGCCTGGGGCTTATATCGTAACCGACAGCCCTGCAGCCGTACCTTTTAGCGGCGGTCACGACGAATCGGCCATCCCCACAGCCAAGGTCATAGAGCAAATCATCCTTCGTGACTTTCGCTATCTCCAGCATCTTATCCACTACCTCCTGGGGTGTCGGAACATAGACAACATCCGGTTTGCCGGTTTCGAGGCTGATCTTCGCCGGAGGACGATTGTCCGGCCTGGTCAGTGAGACTCCATCCAATACCGGCTTGAACTCGCTCAGGCTCAGGCCGAAAGCTTCCATAATAGTCGGGGCCACGTCCTGACGCCGGCCGCTACGGTTGACTTTCTTATTGTTGGTAGCCAGAAATACGTAGGGCGCGAAACTGTGCCCGCTTTTATCTTCGTTGAATCCGTGATCGGCGGTGATATAGAACTCCGTCTTATCAGCCAATCCCAACTCTTTGACTTTGTCTATGATCTTGCCGGTCCAGAGATCGTTAGAAATCAAAGCATCGTTATATTCTTTGGAATTCTCGCCGTGCTTATGTCCGGCGTGATCAACCTCGGCAAAATGAACGAAGAAAAAAAACGGTTTGTTTTTGTACTTCTCAAGCAGTTCGATCGTACGCGTACCGACTTTTTCATCCTCCTTCAAGCCATTCTCAAACAGATCCATACTATTCTTAGCGATGTAGAAAGGTTGCCCGGGGATCACGCGATATCTTACGCTTTTATCAACGATGGTGTTGCCCTGCGGCGGTCTCTTTTTCCCGGATTTGGCCTGTTTGGCTTGATTGCCGGCAGCTTTTTTTGTTCCTGCATTTGTTGCGTCTGCCTGTGGATTCTGGTCCTCCTTAGTTACTTTAGTCTTTTTGGGCGCAGCAGCGCCGACGTTGCCCGACTTGCCAATAACCGCAACGGTAACAAATTTATCGGGGCCGAAATGTGCTTCCAACCTCTCGAAGACACTCAGGCCCTTCGGAATCGGCCGATACTGGCGGTTATTATAAACACCGGTCACCTCCGGATAATAGCCGCTGAGGATCTGGGACCATCCGGCCTTGGTATCGGTTTTGCCCTCGATATCAATCTCGACGAAAGTCCCTTCGTCGATGAGCTTCTGCAAATTAGGCAGTTCTTTCCGGCCGAGACATTCCTTTACGTGGTCTCGTTGCGCCCCGTCCCATCCGAATAATATGATATTTCGCGGATGATCAGAGGCACCGATCGACGATGAAACAACCAGCATCATACTCAGGATTGCTAAAACAAAGGTCGCTCTTTTTAATATTGCCTGCTCCTGCCGGCCTTTTCCACATTTTGCCATAACACAACTCTATCCAACATTTCATATTTAAGTTTATCCATAGAATCGCTTATAATACCAAATCTGCCTTCCAAACTCAAGCATTCTCCACAGAAGTGTCTTGTGCGGGTGCCCTACAGAATTTTTACAGGCCTCAGTGAACAACAAAGTATACCGGGGGCAGTGCGATTATAAGGATGCCAGAACCAGGGGGCTTTTTCAGCGGCCCCTCCTTTTTTCAACTTGCATTGAACACAATAATATCCGGCACTTTTGTTAGAAAATAAGCTGTCGTAGAATTAGTGTCAACGTTTCTATATGGTTGGTTATGCTCTATCTGCTCTAAAAACCTGTTTTTGCCAGCCATGTCAATCATTTGTTATTGCTCCCAATTCATATTATTAGTTGCAAAGCCATTGTCAAAACTACAATTTTTGAAATTTTTTTTGGCACTTATAAAATGTATTGAGATTGCTTCAATTTTCTGGCGGGTTAAGAGAATTGGGGTAATAATAAGGACGTAAGTTCGTGTGGTTTAAGATATGAAGTGTTACAGGAACTTTCCATAGGAGTCATTATGAAATTCTTACCATCCATATTGTTTATTCTTCTAAGCCTTATCATTGCCGGTTGTAGCTCGAACGGCCCAATCACAAGACGAAGGAGCATGATCACCAAGAAGGTAGATGTATTTGGGCTGTATATTTATGCAACAGACACTACCGGCGATGACAAATTACTCCACGCCGCCAATATATTAGCCGAATATATCGATGATGACGAAGATGGTATACCCGATAACCCGAAGATCTTCAAGGCCCTGATAGAAGGTAGGGGTGCTATCGTTATGAGAAAGACTGACCGAGAGAGAATTGCAGGGCGGCATCCGGAAGGCCAGGGTTTATATGATGAGGAGACGGTCCCTAATGCAAAAGCACAAGGCAGATTCGATGCTTCATTGGAAGAAGTTCTTCACATGGTAACAGATGTTGGCTGGGCGGGAGCATACCCTTCGGTTTTCGGCAGAGAACCCGGAACAGAAATTTCAAATGCACTCGATAAAGCCAGAGGAGGACGCTTCGAAGTAGTTCCGCAGCGCTATCCTGATGATGCGTGGTTTACTTATTATGACGAAACATGTGATTACGATTGCCAGAATTCTGAATATATTTACTGGGTATTGACATCCATTCTTGGTGCCCAGGATTTCCCGGGACGTTACGAGCAAATAAAAGATGAATGGAGATTGAATACGAGAAAGAAAGTACAGCAGGGCGATCCGGCTGCTTATGAACTGTTCACTAATCCCAAGTTTAAATTACCGACTGTGCCGCCGGATGGGAAATACCGTGCTAAAACGTTTACCATTCAGAAATATCCTTGAAGTCCCCATAGGATGGGCAACCTGTCCGCAAGGGACTCGATTGCCTCGCCGTAAGGCGTCCCCAAGGGAATGCTGAAAGAAAAGAAAATTATGATCGGGGGAAAATAAACCATGAACAACCGTTCGGCTTTTGATTTGGATTGCCATCCTGTGATCCCGGAATGTAGAACAACTGACGGATTTTTTCTAATATACTCAAACTGACCGATTCGCGCTGTCATCCCTGCAAAGTCTGTGTTTAGCCGGCCTCTGGCATTCACGACCATCCCCAAGCTTGAATCCCGCTATGCGGGGATTCAAGCTTGAGGCTGCCACCCGTTTTCCTTCAATTCTAACGAGTGGCAGCCTCATCCCGATTGTCGTATATCGGGATGGGGATGGTTATACCCTGGCTAAACACATACCCTGCAAAAGCAGGAATCCAGGAATGTAATGGATATTGTGGATTCCCGCTTTTGCGGGAATGACAAATTGTGTTATGTTGTTGTCATTGAGCGACTTACTGTTTTACTCGGTTCAAAAACGGTCAGTTTGAGTAATATAATGAAAAGATCATTTACACAGTTCGATGAACAGATCCGTAGATCCGGCTCGTGGCCGTCACAACTGAGCCTGTTGCGTTTCGCATGTTAATCCA
>DQCG01000465.1:719-5294 GCA_003533825.1 Phycisphaerales bacterium | reverse complement strand
AATTTCCTCGAAGATCCTTACGACAAACTCGAAATGTGTGCTCCCCAGACGGTTTTAATGCAGGCCAAGACCTACTATGGCGGCGGCTTATGGTACACTCTCGATTTGGATTACCCGCGCATCGCCCGAATCATGCGAAAGCACAACTTCAAAGGCTACATCTCGCTCGAATTCGAAGGAAACGAAGACTACAAAACCGCAATCCCCAAGAGCTTGGCCCTGCTGCGAAAGGCTTTTAGTTGAGCTAAGGGCCGTGTAAAAAAGTTTTTTTCAATTTTCATGGTAACACTCATCTATCGTTGCGCACTATACTAATGGAAGAACGATCCATTGTAAGCGACAAGGAAAGCGATCCATAGTATGCGTATGCACTCGGTCTTCATCAGGCACATCGAGCGGCTCAGGCGGCTTGTGATTGCAATGGGACTGAGCGCTGAAGAAGGACAGGACATTTTGCAGGATGTTTACGTTGAGGCTATCAAGAGTCCGCCGAAGTATTGCAGCGATAAGGAAGCTTCGAAATGGCTGATGCGGGTAACAATAAACCGGTGCCTGCTGGAATTTCGACGAAGAAAGCGCCATAACCGGGCCGCGAGCGAAGTTGTGAAACAATGGGCCGAGTTGAAGAATTACTCTTCGGGGCCGGACATGCAGGCGATTCACGCTGAGGAAGTAGAGGCAATGATGCAATGTTTACGTGAAATGGATGAGTTGCTGCAAGTGCCATTGGTAATGAGGTATTTCTGCGAACTGAATTCGAGCGAAATCGGCGAAATCCTGGAACTGGAGCCGGGAACTGTCCGCAAGAGGCTCTACAAAGGACGCATTATTTTGGCAGATGCCCTGATGAAGAAAGGAATCAAGGTTTGAAAGACCGTACTTGTAAGATTATTTCTAAACAAGAACTCGTTGCTTACGCAGATGGGGATTTATCACCAGGCCGAGCCGAGCAAATAGCCGAACACGTCGCCACCTGCCCGGACTGCCAGGCAATAACCGAAGCATTGGAGCGCTCCCTGCAAGTAACGCAAGCAATCTGGCAAACCGGCCAGGCCCAGTGGCCCAAAACGCACCCGCTGGGGGGATTCCGATCGAGCAGATGGTCGTTTAAGAAAGTAGCACCAGTTGCAGCAAGCTTGCTACTGCTTTTGGGAGTGCCAGCGGTATGGCGAATGCTGACCCGACCAACTGAGCGGGCCGGCATAAGTCGAGAACAGGCGCTGGCCGTTGAGATTAAACGCAAGATAGCCGACTCCGGGGATGCCGCCCGATTGTTGGCCGCGGCGGAGTTGCTCAGCAAGTATCCTGAAGCTGAGAATTCGGTGAAAGAGCGATATCGACATATAGTCGAGACGTATCCCGAAACACCAGCAGCGGCAGAAGCAAGACAAAAGATACAATAATCCAAATAGGGAGACAGAAAAATGATTGTTCCGAAAAAAATGCAGTTAGCCATTGGTTTGGCGTTGGCCTTCACCTATGCTTCGGCGATAGGCTCGGAACCCAATTTGCCGGCGATAGAGCTGTTTTTTGGAAAAAGAGGACCATGGATAGTTAAATTTGACAAGCGCGGGCCGATCATACCTTCGTACAGGGTAGGCTTTACAGTACAGTGGCGCTTCGAACAGACAAATGAGCCAAACGCTTCGGACCTGCTGAAGACATCTGCCGGGAAGACTGTGTCTACCCTTCAGAAGGAGCTTCTCAAAACGGAACGAGCTTTTTGGTTGGACTTCAAGGTTAATAAGACTGTAATGTCCAAGCACGACGTGCCAATGACGAGGCACGGCGTTCCATTCGGTTCCGCCACCTATGGAGTCATGGCTGTCAGCGAGGAGGACGCAAGAAAAATGGCCTATGCCTTGGTTGAATTTCTTATTGAGGATGAAAAAGCAAGCACACGGCGCATGAAGAAGAACCATATTGAGAAACTATCGGTAATGCAAGATGAACTTAGAAAGAAGATTGAAAAAGCATACAAGGAAATTAAGACAAAAAACAATGGTGTGCCGGCTACGTACCAAAAGTTTCTGGATGCTGTCGAAAATTCCCCATATTCGTTGCACCCCTCCGACGGCGTTCCCGGCGAGGTACGAAAGACGATATTCGAGATGGATAAGATGCTCGATATTCTCAACATTGAGATCGTGGGGATCCAGTCAAAGCTATCGGCTATCAAAAAGTATTCATCTCAAAGCGACGTACGCAATAGTGAGACATTATCGACTACCCTTAAAGAAATGGCGATTCGTCAGGAGATTGATCTAGTCGGCGCTGAAAGCCGACGGCAGGCGATAATGGGGGTCAAGAGACGTGAGGAAGCTTTGTACAGTAAGTACGAGGCATACCTTGATCTCAAGAGTGAGATTGCGACTCTGAAAGACAGCGTCAACCAGGACTCAGAGGAAATCAGGCGCTTAGATAAAGATATTTACTTCCTGGGTCGCGGGGAGCGGACGTTCATAATGAAGCGCAATGTTGCGGGTCATCCTAGCGCCGTAATAGTAGACATTCAGCCCGTTATGGTCAAGGAGTAATAGCATCTTTATCGATAGTGAGCCTTGCCTCGGCCATGGCTGAGTGGTAAATGAAATCTGAGCCTCTGAGAGTTGCTCTGCTATTCGTTCAGCAGTCGTTTTAGCCACTTGTCGTGCAGGTTTGTCAGTTGTCTGACTACTTCGGGGTGGGCTTCGGCCAGGTTTTTGGTTTCGGTGACATCGCCGGTCATGTTGCTCAGGAAGTTTTCTGCTTTTGGGATTTTTCTGCCTTTGTAATCCGTTGCCGGGCCGTTATGGACGAGTTTCCAGTCGCCCTGGCGGATTGCCCAGTGCTTGCCGGTCTCCCAATGGAGAACATCGTGCGGCGACAGGGCATCCGCCGATTCAATCACCGGGATTATACTCTTGCCGTCGATATTGACATCTGGAAGTTTGACGGCGGAATATTCCGCTATCGTCGGCATCCAGTCGATGCTCGCGGCCATTTGCTTGCGGACGGCGTTTTGAGGGATGTGACCGGGCCAGGAGACGATACACGGGACTCGAAGACCTCCTTCCCAGAGGGTGAACTTGTGGCCGCGGTAGTCGCCGGAATTGCCGCCGCCACCGAATGTTCGCTGCTCAACCGAATGGCCGTGGTCGCTGAGCCAGATAATCAGGGTATTTTCACGCAGACCGGATTTATCCAGGTGCCGGACGACTTCACCGACCATCTCGTCCATTGTGGAAACGAACGCTGCATACATTTTGCGCGGCGCATCGAGGTGCTCATATTTTTTCCGCCATTTTTCTTTGCCCTGGAGTGGATAGTGCGGCATGTTGATTGCCCAGTATAAAAAGAACGGTTCGTCTTTGTGCCCATCAATGAAATTCTTACATTCGTCGACCATCAGATCGCCGAAGAACTCGCCTTCGTGCCAGACTTCTTTACCGTTGCGCCATAGATCGTGCGTGTTGGGAGGGACCCAATAGAAAAAGTGGGAGTAGTTGTCGATGCACCCGCCCATGTGCCCGAAGGAATAATCGTAGCCCTGCCCGTTCGGCATCGTCTCGGGCGTGTATCCCAGGTGCCATTTACCGACGTGGCCTGTAGCGTAACCTGCCGATTTCATCATCTCGGCAATTGTCACCTGCTCGGTGGGCATACCCTCCCGGCCTTTATCCGACGGTGCGTTGCTCAGAAGTCCGGCGCAGCGGGGATACCGGCCTGTCATTGGTGCAGCGCGAGATGGTGAGCAGACCGGCGCGCCAACGTAGAACTGGGTGAATCGGGTTCCTTCGGCGGCC
This sequence comes from Phycisphaerales bacterium, assembly GCA_003533825.1. Taxonomy (GTDB): domain Bacteria; phylum Planctomycetota; class Phycisphaerae; order Sedimentisphaerales; family Anaerobacaceae; genus JAFGPJ01. The sequence goes on along the minus strand of DQCG01000465.1, from coordinate 1,509 downwards.
AGGCGATCGAGATTCTCCGTGTACAGGTCTTTGGCGCCGTAGCAGTTGACGTCTATCGAGCCCTGGTCATCGGTGAAAATCAGCACGACGTTGGGTTTACGAGCACTCTGCCGCATACCGAAAACCGCCTTCGGCATCATCATCGAGCCTGCGGCAAGGCCCAGCACTTTTAGAAAATCCCTTCTGGTTTGTTTGTTCATATCCCTTTCCCTTTGTCTTAGTATTCCTTAAAGCTTCTCATCCATTGCGGCCAATCAGTCGTACGAACTCCGCCGGCTTTCGTCCAAACATTGGTCGTATTGTAGTTGCGGTGCCACTTCAAAGTCCACAATTCTTTGAGCCCTAATCTTCTGACGGAAAAATCCAGAAATACTCCGTTCATTGCCGCACCGTGCCGGTTGAGACAGAAACGTCTCATGTTATTGTCTCTCCAGTCGCCGGTGCCGCTGTCAGTGTGGCCTTCGTACTCAGGCGGATAATCGATATCAAGCGGCCCGGCACCGTACCAGGAGCAATCGAGGAACAGCGGAATCAGATTTGTGCCCCTGACGTTGTAACCCCTGTAGTAATTTTCGCTCGTCTGGTTTTCTCTTCGGTTGTAAACCCAGCGGTTGACGCCGTAGCTGCCGTAGTCGATTTGCATTACATAATCATTATCGAGTGATTCTCCACCCCATGTGCCGTAAGTGCCGCCGTTTCTTTCGGGATTCGCCGCTTCCGGGCAGCAGGCGCTCAGCATGCGGTCTCTGTGCTGGTCCTGCAATAACCACCTCCATCTGCCGCTGCTGTC
>DQCG01000465.1:0-636 GCA_003533825.1 Phycisphaerales bacterium | reverse complement strand
TGCAGGGCCGGCATCAATATCGACATCAGCAGGGCGATAATTGCGATGACAACGAGCAGCTCTATCAACGTAAATCCCGATAGAAACTTGTCTTTAGTACAATCAGAAATGGTTAATTCCGGTGAGGTAGATAATTTTTGTGTACGCATGTTGCTGTGTCTTTTCTGTGTCAAGTCGTCTCAGTAATCCTTAAAATTCCTCATCCATTGAGGCCAGTCTTGTCGTAGCTCCTATGCCATTTTAGCGTCCAAACAAAATCGAGGCAAGAATTGGATTTCTCATATTTTTTCTCCCTCTTGAATCCTTTTTTCCTCTTTGATGTTGTGTTGCTTTGCTCAAAGTTAGCTTTATGTCCGATATTGTAACACAAAGCGGGCCTGAACGCAATGTCAAAAACCACTTCACGTTCCCGATAATGGTTATCTGAAGTGGATTTTTGTTGACAGAACAGGTATTTACTTATATTATATAGTTCTACGGACGAATAATATAGTGAATTATAGTTTTTGCCGCATTAAGCGGGCAGAAAACGCCCCAATACGGGTGATTTGGAGGTAAGGGCCGCCTGAGATAAACCTTATCTGTATGGCAGTCGAAGAAAATTTTGTGGTAAAAAGAACGCAGTTTTTGGAGATA
>DQCG01000179.1 GCA_003533825.1 Phycisphaerales bacterium | reverse complement strand
ATGGGCAGTAATATTGATTTGACTATGTTCGGTATTTGTTAGACTGAAAGAATTTTTGATGTCGTTTAAGAATATTTCTAAGGGTTTTACGTTAATAGAGCTACTGGTAGTAATATCCATTATTGCATTATTGCTGGCTATCTTATTGCCTGCATTAAACAGGGTTAAAGAACAGGCAAAACAGACACGGTGTCTGGCCAACCTCAAGCAAATCGGTCTGGCAATGCATGCGTATGCAGGTGATTACGATTACTTGTTGCCCCAAGCAGAATTACGGCCGGGTGTTGCTGTATATACCGGTATAGATATGAGGTGGCCTGTTTTGTTCATGCCTTATTTAGGTGCGGTATCCGACAATCTCGAAGAATATTATGAAGTCCAGGTATTCGATTGTCCGAGCTATCCGCTTAAAGAACAAACAGTCGATTATTGCACTAACGCCTTCGACTTAAAGGGTTCTATGACCGAGTCTTTCGGATTCACCAAGCTGGATGATTTTCCCCGCCATGCGACCACGATTTACATGGCGGACTACGAGTATATTCCAGATGCCGGCCACATTAAAATCATACTCAAAGATGACCCTGTTGATGTGATGAAAGTCAAAATGCAGTCGCTGGATGTCTGGAACACGAATCATCTTCCGTCCGCCTCGGACGGTTCGCGGCGAGTGGCACGTGATCGTCACAAGAAGTGGATTAACTGTATGTTTATCGATGGCCATTCCGGCAAGATGCGCCCGCTTGAGCTCACTGCATACGATTTTGGTTTGCCGGCGGGATCTGATTTGCCGTGATATGGATGTCGATATTTAGTTAGCGATTGAAATTCATGCTTGTCGAACCACCATAAAATAGCATACAAAATAAGAATGGGCTGAGGGTAAGATTTGACATTCGAATTTTCACAAGTAAAGGCGGAAAAAGGTGGAATTCTCCGGCTAAATTTGGTAGGATGAAGTTTTAGAATTTTTGGAAGGATCGCGATGCGGCGTGTCTCGCGAATCCCAGTCAAAATATCATTTTATTTGTGAAGGAGGATGATCATGTCCAGAACAATAATGATCGGTCTTTTGGTTTCTGTCACGGTGTTCTTAGCGGTGCCGGCTCAGGCGGAATTCTGTGGCATGTCGAATTTCGACGTACAATACACGGAGGATACGACTGTCTCGCCATCACAGTACTGGCTTGAAGGTTTTACATTCATCGATCATAATACTCCTCTCGAAAACCTGGTCCTGGGCGAAAGCTCAGGTGTTGTAAATGTAGCCGATGGCGGCGACATCACATCTTTAGACGACTTCGATCTGAATAGTTACGCACCTCGCAATGGGGCGACGCCCCCGGAGTTTCAGACAAGGAACTTCGGCGGCTCACCGACCTGGCAGGACACGAATGGCGACAGGTATGACTTCTTCATATTCGAGGTCGGCCGAAATGATGAATTCGCCGTTCAAGCAATTTTACCGGGCGGAGTGTTCGGGCAAAAAGTCATCGTCCCTAAAGCTCGCTGGGAACCCAGCGTTGCCGGGGAACCCGACATAGCGTTGAATTGCGATGGGGGGGCCAACAATAATCAGCAAATCGGCGGCATCGCATTCAAGGTCACTGATCTGCTGGACGAGAATGGGGATCCGCTGACCAACGAATCGATCATCGAGGGTCTTCAATTCACGAGTCCGGGCATGGATCCATCCTGCGTTTGTGCTGTGGTGGGATCTCCTGCTGCATTCAATCAAAAGCCGGCGGATAATGCTACCATCGACGATTCGCGCCCTGTGTTTACGTGGTCATCCGGTGCCGGTATGGTTTCTCAGAAGTTATATTTCAGCGAGAGTCTTGCTGAGGTAGAGAGTATGGCGGATTCGGCAATGGTTGATCAAACTTCCCTGACCTTTGTGGTTGTCTGGGGACCGGGCACCGCCTATCCGGATGGTCTATCTTCCGGCACATATTACTGGCGCATCGTGACTATTAAGGAAGATCAAACAGAGGTCTTGGGGCAAGTCTGGAGCTTTTCAATCCTGCCCGGCTCTGCCCACAATCCGGTACCGGTCGATGGCGTCATATTCATCGCTCCCGACATGGATCTAAGCTGGGACGCAGGCCTTAATGCTACAATACACTATGTGTACTTCAGCGAGGACCGCGAAGAAGTGGCAAACGGAACAAATACTGCAACTGTTGTGGAGACAACATTCGATCCGGGTACTCTTCAGAATGATAGGACATACTACTGGCGCGTGGATGAATTCAACGGTGTCGAATTGATAACCGGCGATGTCTGGAGCTTTACCACACTGCCCGCAGGCAGCGGCGGACTACAGGCCGAGTACTTTTCCGACGTTACGGATCTGACCGGCATTCCTAAAGTAACACGCATGGATCCGCAGATCGATTTCAACTGGAATCAGGATGTCCCCGCCCAGACAATCAATCGTGAGCTTTTTTCAGTCAGATGGATCGGTGAGATCGAGATACCAGCTACGGATACTTATACTTTCACCACGCGTAGCAATGATGGTTCCCGTATCTATATGGACGACCAGCTCGTCGTTAATGACTGGGGCACTCATTCAGCAAGAGATACATCCGGGATGCTGCATCTTGAGGCCGGAGCTTATCCCATAGTAGTGGAGTATATGCAGGACGGCGCAAACGCCAATATTGTTGTATCGTGGGAGAGTTCTTTGATCTTAAAACAAACCATTCCGTCAGCAGTTTTTTCGCCGGTTGTCAGGGCTGGATTGGTTTGGCCCGCCAAAGGTTCATTAGATGTTTCTCAGAATCCAAGACTAACCTGGACAGCCGCTAATGCAGATGCCATGCACGAATTGTTTATCGGTGACGATGCGGGTACAGTGGCACAGGCTACAACTGCTACGGCCGGCGTCTACAAGGCTCAACTGGATGAGGCTACTGCTGTTGTTGAGAATCTCGAACCCGGTAAAACTTACTATTGGCGTATTGATGAAGTGATCGCGGGTGATCCTCAAAGCCCGATCAAAGGGAATGTGTGGAGCTTTACCACGGCAAAATACATCGTCATTGATGATATAGAGAATTACAATATCGGCGATGATCAGATATGGTACTCCTGGATAGACGGCCTCGGCTTCGGTATGCCGGGTACTGAACCATATTCTCCCGGTAATGGGACCGACTCGGCCGTGGGCTTGGAAGACACCGGTTCGTATACCGAGGAGACTATCTTTCACGGAGGCAGGCAATCCCTGCCGATGGCGTATAGCAATGTTAATGTACCTTACTACTCTGAGATTGAAAACACGTTTGAACAACCACAGGATTGGACATCGGCTTATGGACGCGATTTGGAGCAATTAGTGCTCTGGTATCGCGGTACGGCTTCCCAGGGCAACTTCGAGTACGATGCGGATAAGGATAAATACACAATCGCCGCCGGCGGAAACGGGATTGACGGAACATCCGACGGATTTCGTTTTGCCTATAAGCAGTTGACTGGAGACAGCATTGTTACGGTGAGGGTCGATAGCCTTGAGAATACGGAAACATGGGCCGTCTCGGGTGTGATGATACGCAACACCCTGGATTCAGGTTCGGTCTTTGCCATGTGCGGAGTCAGAGCGGCCGGGCAAGCCTTCTTTAGATGGAGAACCACAGCGGACTCGGAGCTTGCCGGAACTGCTGAAGAACCGCCGTTCCCGGCGACTATTGTAATGCCGCATTGGGTCAGATTGAAACGTCAGGGCAACTCCTTCATTGCTGAGCACTCTTCAGATGGTACGACCTGGAAGCCTATAGGCAATCCTGCGGTCGTGGTGATGAATCAGCAAGTCTTTGTTGGATTGGCCGTTTCACCCAATGTCGGGGCGGAAAATCCCGTTACGGCAACATCTGTCCTGTCCATGCCGGATGTTACCGGCACTGTCGATGTGACAGGACCATTTGAGACGTTCATGGATGTTGGAATGCCGATCAATTCACCGGATAACTTATATGTGATTGTTGAGGACAGTACGGGCAGTACTGCAGTCATCACCAATCCCGATAATCCTACAGCGGTCCAATCACCAGTGTGGAAGCAATGGTCGATTAACCTGCAGGTGATTGCTGATCAGAATGTGAACCTGCAGGCCGTCAAGAGCCTGACCATTGGAGCCGGTGACAAGAGCAGCGCGGTAGCAGGCGGTAACGGTACATTATTCATCGATGATATCGGTTTGTATGACACCAACCTGACGCAGTAGATTATCACAATCAGTCCGTTAAACTGAAGTTTTTGAATCAGGTTATCCGCCGATTCGGTGGTTTACTGACCGAAAGCAATTAAATGGGCTCGCTTTCTAACTGCACTGATTAATTCGGCCGTGTCTAAGACAGAGATATTAAGTTTCTTGCATCGTGGACTCCATATCGTTTATACTAACCCGGAGTTGTAAAAAAGTATTCATCTTGTCAGATAAGGAGTTTCATATGGTTAAGCATTTGAAAATGTTAGGGTGTGCTGTTTGTTTGACTTTAGGCATGGTAATCTGGAGTCAAGTGGTGTCAGCGGGTCAAATCAGTGGAGAACTCAAGAAATGGCACAAAGTTACGTTGACGTTCGACGGGCCCGAGACGAGCGAGACAGCCGATCCCAATCCGTTTCTGTACTATCGTCTTAATGTCACTTTTACTCACCAGCCGAGCGGCAAATCGTTTCTTGTGCCGGGCTATTATGCCGCGGACGGCGATGCGGCAAACACAAGCGCTGATAGCGGCAACAAATGGCGGGTTCATTTCGCGCCCGCTCAGGTTGGCACTTGGATGTACAACGTCTCATTTAGAAAAGGGCCGAACGTCACCGTCAGTGAAAGACAGAATGCCGGTCAGAGTGCAGGCTTTATGGACCGACACAGCGGCTCTTTTCACATAGAGCCTACTGACAAGACCGGCAGAGACTTTCGGGGAAAAGGCCTGCTGCAATATGTCAGCAAGCATCATCTACGCTTTGCCGAAACCGGAGAATATTTCCTCAAATGCGGGGCCGATGCTCCTGAGAACTTCTTAGCTTACAAAGATTTCGATGGCGATTTCAAAACCGACGGTGAGAAAGACAACTTCATCAAGGATTGGGCTCCGCATATCAAGGACTGGGATCGCGGCGATCCGACCTGGAAGGGCGGTAAGGGAAAAGGCATCATCGGAGCTGTGAACTACCTGGCGTCGAAGGGAATGAACGTTTTCTCGTTCCTGACCATGAACATCGGCGGCGACGACCGAAACGTCTTTCCTTATACCACCTATGATGAGCGTTTGCGTTTGGATATCTCCCGTGTTGCTCAATGGCAAATCGTCTTCGAGCACGGCACCAGGCTCGGTATGTACCTTCACTTCAAGACTATGGAAACCGAGAATGAACTATTGCTCGACAATGGCGACCTGGGCCCGCAGCGCAAACTTTACTACCGCGAGCTGATTGCGCGGTTCAGCCATAATCTGGCGCTAAACTGGAACCTCGGCGAGGAGATCAACGACGCTACGACAGAGCAAAAGGTTGCCTGGGCGAACTACTTATGGACGCACGATCCTTATCAGCACCATATCG
>DQCG01000269.1 GCA_003533825.1 Phycisphaerales bacterium | reverse complement strand
ATAGCCATCTCGCTTATCGTGCTTTATCCCAGGGCTCAGGGAGCTATGGAAACCCTCTCAGGGAAAGTCCATCAAGTACAGACCGACAGCTTCGTTCACACCTTCAAGGCGCTCTTACTGACGCTTTTTCTGGCCGCAACGTGGCCGGTTATTCTTTTGTTGCTTCAATGGCGTCTGTTCGAAGCCGCACAGGGGCATGACTTCTCACTATCGCTTGCAACGGGTTTACGAGCGCTTGTGCCGGTTGTTTTCATGCTCGGCTTTCTGTGGCATTTTACCATGCCCCACGGTCTGGCTCGCGATCATCTGCGCATACATCTTGAGCCTCTGCCTTTCATCCGGCGGCTGCTTGCCTGGTACTTTGCCGTGACGATTCCGGCGACACTGGTCTTTCAACTCTTGCAGACCCAGCAAACCGGCGAACAATGGTATAATTCAGCCGGTCGTCTGTTTTTCCTGGTCGGCCTGTTGGCGCTGGCCGTATTCCTGATTATCCTGCTGCGTCCAACCGGGCCGTTCATGGGACCATACCTGAAACAGAAGGAGGGCGGATGGATAGAACGCCTTCGCTATTTCTGGTATCCACTGTGCATTATTCTTCCCGGTATATCGGTGATATTGGGTGGCATGGGCTATTTTTACGCCGCCAGGCAGCTCTATGAGAAGCTTGTCTTGACGATTATCCTGATCCTGCTGGCAATCCTGATCAAGGCCATGTTCGCCCGCTGGCTAACCGTTGCTCAACGCCGGCTCGCCCTCCTGGAGCGGCGGAAACGAGAGGCCGCCGAGCAGGAATCACAAATACAGCAAGATGTCATGTCCGAGGCAGAACCGCAGACGCAAAAGGCTAAGGCCAAAGATGAAACCTCCATTTTTCAGATATCTCAGCAGACTCGTCGTCTGATCGATGCAATAACGGTTTTACTGCCCGCCGGTGGAATCTGGTACGTCTGGAACGATGTCCTTCCTGCGCTGGGTGCTCTGGCAGAAACCAGGCTCTGGAGAATGGGCGCCGACCAGGTCGTGACTTTCGGTTCGCTTTCGATGGCCTTTTTGATAGCTGTGTTGACCGTGATTGTGACCCGGAACGTTCCCGGCCTGCTGGAGATCATTGTACTGAGGCGGCTGCCCCTCGACCGGGGTGTACGTTTTGCGATCACTACACTCTTCCGCTATACGCTGGCTGTCATCGGGATAGTGCTCGCCTTCGGCAAGATCGGGATAGGCTGGTCGAAGGTCCAGTGGCTCATCGCCGCTATGACGGTCGGGCTGGGCTTCGGACTGCAGGAAATCTTTGCAAATTTCGTCAGCGGTTTGATTATACTCTTCGAACAACCCGTGCGCGTGGACGATGTAGTAACCATCGGAGATGTCACCGGAACAGTATCTAAGATCAGGATCCGGGCCACTACCATTCGCAGGTGGGACCAGCGAGAGCTTATCGTACCCAACAAGGAGTTCATCACGGGACGTCTTATTAACTGGACCTTGTCGGACAATGTCCTGCGCCAGGAATTCTCTATCGGTATCGCTTACGGCTCCGACATCGGCAAAGCCGAAAAAATTCTCTACGAAGTAGCCGATGCCAATCCGATGGTCCTGAAGGATCCAAAACCTATGGTCATTTTCAGAAGCTTCGGGGACAACAGCCTGAATTTCGATCTGCGATTGTATATCTCCGGAATGGATAAATGGATTTCAGTTTGGCATCAGATCAACTGTGCCATCGACACAGAGTTCCGAAAGGCCGGTATCGAAATCGCATTTCCTCAGTGCGACCTTCATATCCGCTCGATGGATCCGGGTGTATACTTCAATACTAACAAGCCGAAAGATTAGACGGCAGTATTCTCTCGGAAAAACTTGTCCGCCGCCACGGCCGGACTGCATGACATGAATGATAACGAAGTTAAAATGCAAAGAACGGGAGATTCAGCCTCTTACACATAAAGTTACTCCGAATCTCACGTCCACCGTTTGCAGATGTCTGGTTACATCGCCGAGATATGTGCTTGTAAATATACGAAATCTATTGGGGATATGTACAAAACAGTTGTTTCTCCGGTTTGGATTCAGTATGCTGTTGAAGTTCAGGTCTGACGATCGTTCCGGCCTGAAAGGGGGATCGCATATACAGGATTGATTAGAAGGCCGAAGATGAAGCTTTTGGCTCCTGTGGAAAGGATGTGAAAATGAAGCACAGTAACCTCAGGAAATTGAAGTTGGGGATGGTGCCTGTAGAGAGAATCCTTGTCTTTTTTGTAATCGTGTTTATAGCCGGTTGTGCATCGACTTTGACCGTTGAGAGTGCCGAGAGACAGCAAGCCCGCACGAACAGGGTGGTGATCCACACCGACAAGGGCAAGGAAACGATCAGCAGAGACATCTACGGCCACTTTTCCGAGCACCTCGGCAGATGTATCTACGAGGGTTTCTGGGTCGGCGAGAACTCTCCGATTCCGAATACGCGAGGCATCCGCAACGATGTGNNTGCTTCGCCGATGAGTACCACTGGAGAGAAGGGATCGGCCCGCGAGAAAGCCGTCCTGCGATGATTAATACGCACTGGGGCATGGTCAAAGAAACCAATGCTTTCGGCACCCATGAATTTCTGGATTTGTGCGAACAGCTCGGTTGCGAGGCGTACATCGCAGGTAACGTCGGGTCCGGAACGGTCGAAGAGATGCAGGATTGGGTCGAGTACATGACGTTCGATGGGGACAGCGAGATGGCTAATCTCCGCCGGGCCAATGGTCGTGACAAGCCCTGGCGGGTGAAATACTTCGGTGTCGGCAACGAAAACTGGGGCTGCGGTGGCAACATGACCGCCGAATATTACGCCGATCTTTATAATCGCTTCCAGACCTATGTACGCAGCTATTCCGGCAACAGGATTGTCAAGGTGGCATGCGGTCCAGGCAGCATAAACTACCACTGGATAACCGTTGTGTTGGAAAGGGCTCGACGGAACATGGGCGCAATCAGTTTGCATCACTATGTACGAGGGTCCGGCAACTGGACGCGAAAGGGCAGCGCTACCATGTTTGATGAGAAGGAGTGGTTTGCGCTGATGAAGAACACGCTGACGATATACCCGCTGCTGGAAAATAATATCGAAATCATGGACAAGATCGATCCTCGCGGACGTATCGGTTTGTACGTAGATGAGTGGGGCACGTGGTGGGACATCGAACCCGGCACCAATCCCGGCTTTTTGTACCAGCAGAACACGCTTCGCGATGCGGTTTCGTGCGGTATTTTCCTCAACGCTTTCAATAAGCACTGCCGTCGTGTCCGGATGGCAAACATCGCTCAGACCAACAATGTTTTGCAGGCGATGATTCTGACTAAAGGTAAAAAGGTGCTTCTGACGCCGACCTATCACGTGTTCGAGATGTACAAGGTCCATCATGATGCGACGATGCTGCCAATGGATCTGGAGTGTGCCGATTATCAGTTTGGGGACAAGAAGGTTCCTGCTGTTAACATCTCGGCGTCAAAAGATAAATCCGGTAAAATCCACATATCCTTTTGCAATCTGGATCCTGTGAATCCGGCTGATGTTGACTGCAAGCTTCCGGGAACCAAGCCGGCGAAAGCTTCCGGCCGGGTGCTCACGGCCGATGATATGACCGCGCACAACACCTTCGATAGGCCGGAAACAGTAAAGCCTGCTGTCTTTGATGATTTTGCGCTGAGAGGAGATATGCTGACTGTGAAGCTGCCTGCAAAATCCGTAGTCGTTTTGGAAATAGGAGACTGACATAGAGACAGGAGCTATGCTGTGAATAGTATTTTGAATCGTCGTGGTTTTATAAAAGGCATAGGGGTAGGAGTTGTCTCGATCGCAATACCGGGATTCGTGACTGGTTCCGGAAGCGCAGCACGCAAGAATAATAAACAACCCAATATAATCTTAATAATGTCAGATGACGTTAGTCCTGACTTATACGGTTGCTATGGGAATAAGAAGGTAAGGACGCCGAATATCGACGAGATGGCGAGAGAGGGCGTGATGTTCAGGACTTGTTGGGCCTCTGCGCTGTGCGCTCCGACTCGTGCTTTGATTATGACTGGGCGTTATGGCAGTCGAACCGGTTATTATCACAACAGCCTGCAGATTCCCCAGAAGGACGGAAGCAATGAGCTTCTTAAGTATCATCACAGCTTCGGCAAATTGCTGAAGCAGGCCGGCTATGCGACAGCGATTGCCGGCAAATGGCATTGCAGCAGCAGCAAGCCCGATAGTCCGGATGGCGGGTTCGATGAGTATTGTCTGTGGGAGAGTGTTCAGGAGATTAAAAAGCTGCCGGGCGAGCCTGAGTTTACAGGAGCTTGGGAAAACAAAACAGACAACACGACAACGTCAAGGTATTGGCATCCGGGGATTATCAGGAACCATGAACTTTTAAGGACAGGGCCGGATGATTTTGGACCGGATATTTTTACTGACTTTATCTGCGACTTTATCGAACGGAAAAAGGATCAGCCTTTCCTTATCTATTATCCCATGGTGGCACCACACGGTACACGCGAGGGGCATACAACGACACCACTCATTGGCAAAATGGGTGAAATGTCAAAAGCTTCGCCGGAGGAAACGCGAGCAAGGTTTGAAGCGCTAAACGAATACATTGATGTGCTTATCGGCAGGATTCGGAGAAAGGTTGCTACTCTGGGTCTTGCCGACAATACAATTTTTATCTACTGTTCTGATAATGGCACGGCTGTCACTGCCAAGTCCCGCGGAGTGGAAAGGGGCTGCCGGGTTCCCTTTATTGTCAGTGGTGCCGGTATTAAAAAGCGCGGCTCGACCGATGAGATCACCGATTTTGCCGATGTTCTTCCGACTCTGGTTGACTTTGCCGCGGCCGGGTTGCCTGATGGTTATCAAATCGACGGAAAGAGCTTAAAGCCCTTCCTTACCGGGCGAACCGATAGACATCGCGATTGGATTTACAGCATCATCGGGACCACTCAGTTAGTTAGAAATAGACGTTATCTGCTGGAGTCTGTCAACTCGCTTCTGGGTGTGCCGGAGGGCCGTTTATATGATTGCAGCAACAACCGTGACGGCAGGGGATACAGAAAAATAATAGATCCGCTGGAGGCCGTAAAAGTGCGAAAAGCATTTACTGAGATTCTAAGAAAATACCCTGTTCCGAATAATGACAATCCATTTTTCAAAACCACAAGAGGTAAGAGATTTCTTGGAGAGTATACGCAACCCGTCGCCGTCGAGAAGCACCTGCATAATCACAGGAAGTATAAATTCTACGAAGAGTAAGTTAAACGATAGAAAATGAATAAGCAACAAATCAGTGGAGACAAAAATGAAACAGAACATGAATCGGCGTGACTTTTTGAAAGTTTCGAGTATAGGAATGGCATCCTTGATTCTTCCCGGCTGCATGGGCGCATCGAAGTTGCCGGCTAAAGATACGCTTGCGAAGAAGCCGAACATTATATTTATTATGGCTGATGATATGGGGTATGGTGACCTCGGCTGCTACAACAAGAATTCGAAGATTCCCACGCCCAATATGGACGCTATGGCTGCGGGAGGGATTCGTTTTACCGATGCCCACTCGCCATCTGCGGTCTGCACTCCGACCCGCTACGGTGTTCTTACGGGGCGTTACTGCTGGCGGTCCCGCCTGAAAAGAGGAGTACTGAACGGTTATTCGCCGGCCCTGATCGATACTCAGCGAATGACGGTTGCATCGCTTTTGAAAGAGCAGGGCTATGCAACCGCGTGCATCGGCAAGTGGCACCTGGGCCTTGGCAGTGACAAGAAGACCGATTTCAGCAAGCGGCTTACTCCCGGCCCCAACGACCTCGGCTTCGATTATTTCTACGGAATCCCGGCTTCCCTGGATATGACGCCTTATTGCTACGTCGAAAACGACCGCGTTGTCGATGAGCCCACGCTGACAATCGAAGCGGGTAAAGCCAACGAGGATGGCTGGTGGCGCAAAGGAGCGATCGCGCCGGGCTTTAAGCATATAGAGGTTCTGCCGCACCTGACGAAAAAGGCTGTTGATTATATCGGCGGGCACGTGAGGAAATCGCCGGACAAACCGTTCTTTATGTATTTTCCGCTGCCGGCGCCGCATTGCCCGATTGCCCCGGCGGATTTTGTCAGGGGACGAAGCAAAGCAGGCGGCTATGGCGATTATGTCTTTGAGGTGGACTGGACGGTTGGGCAGGTAGTTAAGGCGCTCCAGCGCAACGGCCTTGCCGACAATACACTTATTATTGTCACCAGTGACAACGGCTGTCCCGGCCGGACCAAAATTGATCGCGCGCATTCCTCCATCGTCAAACTGTACGGCCATAATCCCAGCGGTGCTCTGCGGGGTATCAAGGCCGATGTCTGGGACGGGGGGCATCGCGAACCTTTCATCGCCCGCTGGCCGGGGAAAATTCCCGCCGGGACCGTTAGCGACGAACTTGTCTGTCTCACAGACCTGATGGCCACTTGCGCGGCGATTGTGGGCGCAAAACTGCCAGATGATGCCGGCGAGGACAGCTACAATATACTTCCTGTGCTGTTCGATCAGGAACGCTCCGAACCAATACGTGAGGCCGTCGTGCACCATTCCTCATCAGGTGTATTCTGCATCCGTCAGGGAAAATGGAAACTCATACTCGGTCGCGGTTCGGGCGGCTTTTCCAAGCCCAAAGTTATCAAACCCAAACCGGGCGAGCCGGAGGGGCAACTTTACAACATGGAAGAAGACCTGGCCGAGAGCAAAAATCTCTGGAGCGAGCACCCGGGAATCGTCGAACGGCTGACGAATCTGCTTGAAAAATATAAACAACAGGGCTACAGTCGGCCAATCTGAAATCATTCGGAGACAATTTATATGAACATGCAGAATTATAGCCGCCGAAGTTTCTTAAAAGCTGTCGGTATCGGGGCGACCTCACTGGTGATCGAAGGATGTGTAAGTGGTTCCGGGCAGTCTTTGGGAAGGAGGGCGGCGAATAAGCCCAACATTATCTTTATTGTCGTGGACGATATGGGCTGGGCAGACCTGGGCTGCTACGGCAGCCGGCAGATTAAGACGCCGAACATCGATAAGATGGCGGCCGAGGGTGTGCTTTTCACGGATGCCTATTCGGGCTGCACGGTTTGTGCTCCCGCCCGCAGTGTATTGATGACCGGTCTGCACATGGGCCATACTTCCGTTCGCGGCAACACGGGGGGAATCCCGCTTCGCGACCAGGATGTGACAATTGCGGAGGTGCTCAAGCGGGCCGGCTATGCAACCGGTGGATTCGGCAAGTGGGGTCTGGGAGATGTTCAGACGCCCGGCGTACCGGAAAAGCACGACTTCGACGAGTTCTTCGGATACTACCACCAGGTGCACGCCCACGATTACTGGACTCAATATCTCTGGCGAAACAGCCAAAAGGTGCCGATGTCCGGGGAGAAGGGCAGTGCCGAGCGATATACCCACAATCGTATTTTCGAGCAGATGCTGAAGTTTATACGCCGGAATAAGGATAAACCATTTTTCTGTTATGCCCCCTGGACCCCGCCGCACGGCCAGTACCAGATTCCCGAATCGGATCCGGCCTGGCAGATGTACAAGGATAAATCCTGGCCGAGAGATGCCAGAGTTGTCGCCGCAATGGACACGATGATCGACCGCCATGTGGGGGAGCTGCTCGATTTGCTCAGGGAGCTGGAGATAGACGAACGGACGATTGTGTTTTTCTGCTCGGACAACGGGGCGGCAAAGCGGTTCGACGGCGTACTTGACAGCAGCGGCCCGCTGCGAGGCTTCAAACGCTCGATGTACGAGGGCGGGATTCGCGTGCCGCTGATTGCACGCTGGCCCGGTAAGACAAAGGGCGGAACGGTCAGCGGACATGTGTGCTACTTCGCCGATGTGATGCCGACCATGGCGGATCTGGCCGGGGCGCTGAAATATATGCCAGCGGACGTGGACGGCCTGTCGATTGTGCCGGAGCTGACAGGCCGGGCCGACGAGCAGAAAAAGCATGAGTTTCTGTACTGGGAATGGCAATTATATAACTGGGGCAAGAATGAAAATGTGCCGGATGGATTAATGCAGGCGGTTCGCATGGGCAAATGGAAGGCAGTACGGCATAAATCAAACGTGCCTTTCGAGTTGTATGACCTAAGCAGCGATGTCGGCGAGAAGAATAATGTCGCAGCCGGGCATCCGGAGATTGTGGCGAAGATTGAGGCTTACATAAAGCGGGATCGTATCGAGCCGCGAGATCAGATCGAGCCTGACAAGCCCGAGGGCAAGCGATTCAGGTGATTTTGTTGAGGTGGTTTGCGAACAATCTAAACTTAGTAAATTGTGTGAAAGGAGATTTGATGAATAGACGTGGTTTCTTGAAAGTGGCGGGTTTGAGTTCGGTATCGCTGGCATTGCCGGATTTTGTCGCGAATAACGCCGGGGCGGCACGGCGAAAACAAGTGCTCCCCAACTTGCTGATAATACACACGGACCAGTTAAGCTCCTGGGCCGTCAGCGCCTACGCGGGGCAACTGACCAAAACACCGAACTATGGTAAAATCCTCGTAGAGACGCCGAACATCGATTCTCTTGCGAAAGAGGGAGCGATTCTCTACAACTTCTTTACAAACAGCGCGGTCTGCACGCCGTCCCGCGGCTGCCTTGTCACCGGGCGTTATCCGCACGACCACGGCGCCTATCGCAACAATATCGAAATGAATCGCGATGAAGTGACAATCGCCCGTATTCTGGAGAACAACGGCTACGAAACCGGCTACGCGGGAAAGTGGCACCTTGACGGCACGCCGAAGCCGGGGTGGATCAGGCCGGAGCGTTCGATGGGCTTTTCCGAATGCCGCTATATGTTCAACCGCGGGCATTGGAAGAAGATTGTCGAGCAGCCGGGGGGCAATCCCGAAGTGTCACCCTATAAAGTTATTGGTAACACTAAGACCTTTACGACCGACTGGCTTGCCGACAAAACCATTGAATTTATAGAGAAATCCGGAACGAAACCGTTTTTCTACATGGTTAGTATCCCCGATCCGCACACGCCGTTCACGGTGCGTGAGCCGTACATGAGTATGTACGATCCGGAGGACATGACCGTACCGAACACGTTCGAGGAATCACCGGCCACAGGCAAACCGAAGCGCGGCAAAGGCACAGATTCAGTGAAGAAGAACAAGGCTCACTATTGCGGCCTGGTCAAGTGCATCGACGACAACGTCGGACGAATTCTCGCATCCCTGAGGGACAAGCGTATTCTCGATGATACCATTGTCATCTTTACAACCGACCATGGTGAATACATGGGCGAGCACGGTCTGTACGGCAAGAATCAGTGGTACCGCACGGCGTACCGGATTCCATTTCTCATTCGCTGGCCGAAGAAAATTCGCGCCGGAACCGTGGTTGAGCAGTTCGTCACGAATGTTGACGTGCAGCAGACGCTTTTGGGCCTGATAGGCATCGAGTCGAGCGGCCGGGAGCAGGGCCGGGACGCCTCGCCGTTGTTGCGAGGCGAAGAAATCGAATGGAAGGACCAGGCGATGGTCCATCATTCCTCACTCGAATCCGCGGGAATTTTCACGCCAAAGTATGAGCTTGTTCTCAAAGCCAACGGCCGACACATGCTCTTTGACAGGCTTAAAGATCCGGAACAAACCAGGAACCTCTGCGGCAATACCGAATACCGTGATATCATGCGTGGGCTGGCTGCTCGTATCGTCGAGCATAATATCGCGGTCGATGCCCCGGCCGTCTCGTGGCTCAAACAGCAGGCGGGGACAATATAAGTAATGCACATAAACTACATGAATCTTTAGACTGAAGGAGTTTGGCTTAATGAAACGTTATTTAGCAATCGAATCACTGATGTGTATACTGCTGGCTGTTTGCCTGTTATCAGCTACGGCAATGGCAAACGAAAATAATGCTGTAATGATAGCCAAAGAGATTCTCGATACAACCGATGTACAGGGCGGTATCGTCGTTCACCTCGGCTGTGGTGACGGGACATTGACGGCGGCTCTGCACGCCAATGATCGCTATACGATTCACGGGCTCGAAGCGGACCCGGCCAAAGTTGCCGAAGCGAGAAGCTACATCCGCAAGCAGGGTGTCTATGGCACCGTCTCCGTCGAGCGGCATTCGGGGTCCTCGCTTCCATACAGCGAAAATCTCGTTAACCTGGTTGTCGTGCAGGATGCCGGCAAGGTTCGCATGGACGAGATAATGCGAGTGCTTGCTCCCGGCGGAGTGGTCTGCGTTTGGCGCAGGGGTAAATGGGACAAGGCCGTCAAAGCCTGGCCCGGCAATATCGATCAGTGGACTCATTTCCTGCACGATGCAAGCAACAACGCGGTTGCCGAAGATACAGTCATCGGCCCGCCCCGGAGCCTTCAATGGGTAGCGCCGCCGCTTTGGCTTCGCAGCCATGAGACACCCTCTGGGATCCAGGCGTCCGTCACAGCCGCCGGCCGGCTGTTCTACTTTTTCGACGAAGGGCTTATCGGCATCACGGACGAGCGTCTGCCCGATCGCTGGTCGCTTGTCTGCCGGGATGCTTTCAACGGCAGGCTGCTCTGGAAGCGGCCGCTCGGCTCCTGGGGCTGGCGTCAGTGGAACCTTGAACGATACCAAGGCAAAGACTGGACGACAATGCGTTCCGCGCGTACTGATGTTCCCAATGCAAACCAGCGTTGTATTGTGGCCGATGGTGACCGGCTCTACACAACACTTTCGTACCGGGTGCCTATGTCGATTCTGGATGCTGCCACAGGCAAGACCATTACTACGGTCGAGGCGACTCGGGGCACCAGTGAGATACTTGTCAGCAACGGTATTGTCGTTGCTTATGCCGAACAGGAACCGGAAGCCGCGGCCAGACGCAGGGGAGCTAAAAACGAAACCAAAGCGACTCTGGTTGCCGTCAGCGGCAGGACGCAAAAGGTTCTCTGGAACAAGCAAATCGGTCAGATTCGCCCTCTGTTACTGGCTATCGACAAAGGCAGAATTGTTTACCTGAGCGGCAGAGACCTCGTCGCACTCGATTTGATGGATGGAAATAATTTGTGGAAAATCCAGCCGAAGCAGGCATCGCCGAAAACGCTCGTGACTGTAAGCGATACTATTGTGATGCAGGGCGGAAAATCCGTCTCGGCATACGATGCGGCCGATGGCAGGCTGTTGTGGCAGAAAACTGTTCCGCCCATCGGCGGAGGCGAAGGGGACGACCTGTTTGTCATTGACGGCCTCGTCTGGCGCGGGATGCTCAGCGTGGACGAAGAGGGCAAGCCCATGCGAAAGAGTCCCCATGCGCTGGTAATCGGCTGGGACCTTCGCTCGGGGTGTGAGAAGAAGCGTATCCTGGTTAAGAACCTGCGAAGCCCGGAGCATCATCATCGCTGCTATCGCAATAAGGCGACGGTTCGCTACCTGATTAGCTCTTACGAGGGCGCCGAGTTTCTCGATTTTAAGGCGGATAACCACTCGCAGAACAACTGGCTTCGCGGCGCCTGCAGGTACGGCATGATGCCGGCAAACGGTATGTTGTACGTGCCGCCAGACCAGTGTTTCTGCCAGCCGGGAGCAAAGTTCCTCGGATTTGCCGCGGTTATGGCGGGGCGGAATAATGCATCCGAAGTCGTTGCGGACCAGCAGCGTCTTGAGAAGGGTCCCGCTTACGGAGCGGTTACCGATACGCAATCGGATTCTGTGGGCAACTGGCCGACGTATCGCCACGATTCAGCTCGCAGCGGAGCGACAAGTGCGAGTATTGCCTCGAACGTGGCAGTCGATTGGAAAATTACGCTGGGAGGCAGGCTGACGGCTCCGGTAGCGGCAGAAGGCAGGCTGTTTGTTGCCGAAACGAATGAGCACACCCTGAACGTGTTGGATATGGCGACCGGTAAAACCCTGTGGCAGTTTATTGCCGACGGGCGCATCGATTCGCCTCCGACAATCTATCGCGGGATGGTGCTCTTCGGCTCAAAGGACGGGCGTGTTTACTGCCTTCGTGCGTCGGACGGCAGGCTTGTATGGCGTTTTTTGGCGGCGCCGGACGATCGGCGAATCGCATGTTTCGACCAGGTCGAATCGGCCTGGCCGGTACACGGTAGCGTGCTTGTAGACAACGGCACGGCATACTTCACAGCGGGACGGTCCACATATCTGGATGGTGGTATCCGGGTTTACGGGCTCGAACCGGCCACCGGGAAAATTCTGCACAAAGGCTTGCTGGAAGGGCCGCATCGAAATGTGAATAAAGATCGTGATTTGGCCTTCTTTACGTTGGGTGCCAATTCGGATGTGCTCGTCAGCGAAGGCGGATATCTCTACATGCGGCAGAAGAAAATGACGCCGGAGCTGAAAGAGGTAGAGATAGACGTTTTGTCGAGCAAGGGCGCTCAGGATGTTGGCATGCATGTCTTCTCAACGGCCGGTCTGCTGGATGGCTCGTGGTACAACCGCACGTTCTGGATGTACTCGAAGCGGTGGCCCGGCTTTCAGTTGGCCAACCAGGCGCCGAAGACCGGCCAGCTTCTTGTGGTCGGCGACGAGAAGACTTACGCCGTCCGGGCATTTTATCGCCGGAACGTGCACAGCCTGATGTTCTTCCCGGGCAGGGAAGGTTATATGCTGTTTGCAGACTATAATACGAACGAGCCTCAAATAGTCGGTGAGGCCGGTTCGCGCAAGCCGCTTAAATGGCTGCCTCAATCCGATTTTTCGCGCGCCCGCGGCAATGAGATGCGAAAGCTGGAAAGCGAGGCCTTCGGGCTGGACAAAATGATTGGCTATACGCGGGCCGAGCCGCCGGCCTGGAAGAACTGGCTGGATGTGCGGATACGAGCAATGGTCAAGGCGGGCGAGATACTGTTCGTGGCCGGCCCTCCGGACGTTTTGGATTCGAAGGATCCTTTTGCCGCCTTCGAAGCGCGCAGGGGGGCACGGCTTGTGGTTGTCTCAGCCGCCGATGGGAAGAAGCTTTCTGAAACACCGCTGGAGAGTCCACCGATTTTCGACGGCATGATCGCAGCGGGCGGTTGCCTGTTTGCATCACTGGAGGACGGCAGCATTATCAGTTTAGCAGCAAAGTAGTTATCGTACAAATAATCGGGGCCTATGCCGTTTCAATCGACATAGGCCCCGAAATGTTTTATGCATCGAGCAAAACACTGCTGAAATCGACAAGCTTACTCACTTGATAGTTCGAGACGTATATTATCCAGGCCGATCCATGTGTCGCCGGAACTTGCATTGGAAAATTCAATTCCGATTTTCTTTCCGATCGATTCCGGAATATCGGCGGCAGAAAGCGACAAAGTATACTCCTGCATTTCGTCTGTAAGAATTACTTCATCGGTCGCGGCCGGAACTCTTGCTCCGTTGTCGTCATAATAGAGAGTCATCTGCATGGCTGTGGCGGCCCATGTAATCCTGGCATCCACTTTCAGTTCCAAAACGTCGCCGTCGCTGATAGTATAATCGGTCAACTGCAAGACCGGGGAATCGCCGCTCATCAGGAATGCTGTCCAATCTCCGTCGGTGGGCGAATATCCGGTTTCCACTCCCGAGTCAACGACCTCAGCATCGCTGCTCCAGCCGGGTATATCGACGGCGGGAGTACCGGCTACACCTTCACCGTTCCAACCCTTGATTTTCTCGGTGCCGGGCAGTTCGAAGCTGAAGTTCTCTATGACAATTTCTTCAGAATCGGCTTCCCGAGGAAGATACAGCCGGATATCGTCAAAGTACATCGTACCGTCTCCACCGGGCTGCTGCGGATTGTCCTTGTCACCAAATCCAATAGCGATCGAATTGACGCCGGTAAGGTCGATACCCTGGTCTGCGAACTTCCCCAGCGGAATGACCCACTCGGTCCAGGTGTCTATCAATGCTGCGTTCGGATCGTCATGATAGACTTTTGCGCTGCCGTCGAGAATCACGTACATCGGTTCCGGCTTATTGCTAAGCATGCCGATGTCCTGGTCGGCCCACGACATATCCACATTGGTGTCGGGGAAGCTGATGTTGGAGAACTTTGCCTCACAAGTCAAAGCAGCGTCATGACTCGTTAGCGCCAGACCTATATACATGGGTGAACTCATAGTAACTTGCATTAAATTAAACCGTTCCCATGTAGTGCTGTCCGATGAATAATACGCTCTTACAAGTCCGCCCAGAGAACGCTCTAATTTCACCCAATAAGGCGCGGTGATACCTTCGAGAAACTGCCTGTCTGTGTTTGTGCCGATATCGGTGCGATATTGAAATCGGACTCCGTTTTCAGGTGTGATGAAGACACCGGCGTACCTGGAATCCGCGTCGAGCGTATCGCGAATCATCACGCCGGCCTTGGCGAATTCATGTGTGTTACCAACACTCTCGACCTTTGCTATAATCGTACCGGCCCCGGTGAATTCCTTGTAAGCAAAATGGAATTCATCAGAAGTGCTCCAGATATCGACGCCGGCGCCGGTCATTGTGTAAGTTCCAACTGCATCTTCCACGAAGCTGCCGGTATAAGGCAGATTACCTTTGAACCACAGCGATAATTCCTTCACGCCTTCTCTGGTCCAGCCCTGCGGCTCACTGAAGGCCAGAGTAACCTCGGAATGTGTTGCAGGGGCGGCGTTGTTATAGAAATACGGTAATGACTGTTTACCGCCTTGGACTATCTCCGTCTCAATGAAATGCTCGTCGGCGTCAAAATCCGGATTATCATAGCCCACCAGAGCGCCGTTTTCATCTACGCCCCATCCGTCCGCCCATGAACTGAAAATATCGTTTGGTGCATAGTCTGTATAACTCTCGAAATCGTCCACGATAAAATAGTTGATTACTGTAAAACTCCAGAGGTTGCCTCTCCATGGACTGTTCGGGTCCAGATCATTGATTTCATCGACCCGCCAGTAGTAAGTATCACCGAAATCGAGCAGTCCGGGTGGATCGTAAGCATTAATAGTCTGGTTTTCGCCGACCAGCACATCAAGCGGATTGGCAGGATCGGCGGCGTTAACATCTTCGGCAACTTTTCCGAAGTACACGTTGTGCGTGGCAGCGTGAGCTCCCGCCTTCCAGCTTAGAATTACTTCCTGGGCCACATCGGCAGCTCCGTTATTCGGTTTGGGGATCCCTGCTTCGGACTGAGGTTTCAAGTTCAGAGCATAGTTTATCGCTGCTTCTAATAACAAATATGCATTCTCATTCCATATAGGAACTGATCGGTAATCAAAGCCCAGACAAACGCGGATATCCGCTGCAACCTGAGGACTGCCATCTACCGGAGCTACAGGCAGTGTCGCTCCCTTCTCGTAAATTAGAATGGTATCATATGTCTGGCCGTCACTTAAGGTGGCTGTTGCAATGACCGTGGCTTCATTTCCTGCAATGCCCTGGGCAAATCGAGCCATGCCGAGGTCGCTGGAAATGTCCGTAAGAACGCTTACGGTTCCATTAAGCCCCGCGGCCAGGGGGTGTCCTGGTTCGACAATCTCTATGTCTGTAGTGGCCACATCCTGACCTGCGCCACCGCCGAGCGTCAAACCCATTTCGTCCCAGGCCCAGCACTCGGTGATAACCATAGGCGTTTCTATCTCTGTGATTTCTTCCCTGATTTGGCCGGAACTGACCGATTCGGAAATAAAGACCAAATCGGCCTCGGCGGCGGCGACCTCAGTGTCGGCTTCGCTCTCGTTGTCGTCAAACATGGTTACCGTGTGCCCGAGACCTTCTATGAAGGCCTTAAGTGCATCATCACCCGGAATATGCTCATCTTCCATTGATGTGATAAATAAAATATTGTTTCCCATGACTCCAGTGGCTGAAAAACTCAATGCTACTGCTAAACAAAGCAAGGTTGCTGCTAAATTTCTCTCAAACATCATTTTTCCTCCAAATAAAGGTTATTGTTTCCGAAGTAATAATTCCCGAAAAGAACAATACAACATGAACTTAAAATAACCAATTTGTTGTGATTTGACGCTACCTCCTTAATTCAAAAGCCCAAATTGCCTTGAAAATCCGGTCGGCGAGACGAAAAGCCTACTGAAAGGCTGAAAAGCCACTAACCTCGACCACTCCTTTTGTACCAAATTAACTGTCACCGCGTCAAGATAAATCTTCACAACCTTTAGTTACATATTGAGGTAGAGAAAAATTGGTGTGAAATGTTGAATCCTCCGGAATTATGGATCTGATGCCGTATACTTGGGTGGATAGGTTGAGTATTTTGATACAATTAGGTGAAGAATGACGATATGGTGTCTAAAAAGTTTCAGTTTCATCGATGGATTTGGTATCATAATTGAATAGCATCTAATGTATATACAAACGAGTGTTGAGGTAAAAATGTCGGCTAATATTCGAGGTGTGTTTTTTTTGTCATATCGGTCTTTTT
>DQCG01000055.1:2639-3390 GCA_003533825.1 Phycisphaerales bacterium | reverse complement strand
ACATCCGTTACGACCAGTCCTGCCGGGGCTGTCGGAGCCTCGTCGTCGGGCAGAGATGGTTTGCCGTACACAGTAAGAACGCCCGCGGCCGGAATCCCCGTAACAACGGCCTGGGCGGCGCCGATTGTCTGGTCCGGCTGGTCTACATCATACCGGCCCGCCGTGGTATATTTTATGCCGTAGGTACCGGTGGCCAGCCCGCCGATGGAGAAATCACCGCCCGCGTCGCACTTGACCACGACCGCGTAGCCGCCGTCTTTGTTGATAAAAGTAAGGGGATCAAAAACGCTCTCTTTCGAAACGGATTGAATTCTAATCGCACCGGGCCGAATGAAACGATAGTATTGCCGGGTGAACTTAGATTTGTCATTAAGCAATAACCGGGGATTAACCGGATCGGAATCGTCAACTAAATAAAGGGCCATCTTAGAGTTGAGCGCGCCTGCAAGAACGCCCTGCTGCCAGGCGGAGTTGTTGCCGTCCTTCAGGTCCTCATGGAGCGTGCGATAACCGTTGCCGCCGCTCCACCATTCGAGCATGGAAGTGTCGATACCATACTGCTTTGCCCGGCCGGCTATTGTCCGCAGGTTCTGCAGGGACACACCGCCGTAGCGATGATAAGAAAGCTCGCGCAGAAATTCTATCGCTCCCGGCACTTCAACCATCCGGTCAAAATATGTCACTGCATTGCCCATATTCGTGGTCGAAGGCGCTACAAAAACAGGCTCGAAGCCGGCGGCCTTCAACCTGC
>DQCG01000055.1:0-2563 GCA_003533825.1 Phycisphaerales bacterium | reverse complement strand
GACCTCCCACGAATCGGGAACCCAGCCGTATTTTTCCTGCAGGTGCAGATAAGTCGCCAGGACATACTCGGCGTATTCATCCGGGTTGTCGTGAATATAACCGCCACCTTTGATCTGCCCAGTGAAGGCGACGTAGTTAACATTAACGTAAAGTCTGTCCCCATCCGCTTCAAGGACCGCCCGCAAAGGATTGACGATTCGCTCGATAGTATTGTCCATTTCGGAGAAATGGAAGCCGGACCAATCGATTATATCCGGATCGGCATTATCGTTGACAGTCGCATAACGTCGGCTTCGCCACGTTTGATACTCGATAGAACCGTTTTGGTAAGCGGACCAGTTATCGCTGCTGTTTTCGGAGCCGCTTCTGATTTCCAGCCTGATCCGGTTGATGCCCGCATCGTGGACTGCAAGATCAAACAGCGTATCCTTAAAATTCGGGAAAGCAGGATTGTCGGGCTCCAGCGCGAAGGCAACCATTTCCCAGCCGCTGATGGTCTGGTAGATTTGAGCCGGATCTACAGTAATGGTTCTGGCCGGAGTGAGCCTGGCCAGGATACAGTCACCGTTGCCGTAATTTCCGCCGCCACCGGCAAACGTACTTTGATAGGCATTCTTTGTGGGCCAGCCGGCACCGTTGCTCGCTCCGGTTATATACAAATTGCCGTCTGCTCCGAGACAACCGGAACGGCCGTTATCATTTGCGCCGCCGCCCAGGTATGTTGCGTACAGAAGTCTTTTAAGGTCGGAAGATAGCGTGACAAGCACCGCTTCCGTGCCGGCGTTCTTTTGCGTTTGTACAGCACCGACCGTCACCGGAAAATCCGCCGATTGCGTTTCGCCGGTGATAAAGACCTGCCCATCGGAGCCGATGTAAATACCGTCTGGATTCTCGCCGTCGCTGCCGCCGAGCAGCGTGCTGCCCAAAAGAGCGCCGGACGGCGATAGTTTGGTAATCGCCCAGTCAGTATTACCGCCCCGGAATACCTGCTGGAACGCGCCTTCGCTGACAGTATAGTCCGGCGAGCCGGTGGGAATGGCGGCGTACGCATTTCCGAAATCGTCGACGGCGAGATTGTGCGTGCTGATCCATTCGTTGCCGGGCCCGCCGAGATACGTGCCGTAAACCAGGTCCGAGCCGTCCGGCGTCAGGCAGGCTACAAAAAAGTCGGCCTTGCCGCTATACGTCCTGTCGTAAGCGCCGGCTGTCGTGGGAAAGTCCACCGAGAATGTCGAGCCCCCGACGTAAATCCTGCCGCCGGCGCCGACGCGAATGGACGCGGCACTGTTGTCCTGAGCGGAACCGCCAAGCCATGTGGCCCAAAGGACTCTCGAACCGTCGGACTTGATTTTAATCACGCCGCAGTCCGCAATCCCTCCCGGCGGCTCTTTCTGATAGGCGCTGGCGAACCATTCGGCCGGGGGCGTCTTCGAGGTATTCCATCGCCCGCCGGGGACATACACATCGCCCTTTTCGTCTATTGCAATATCCCGGCACAAAGTGGAGACGCCTACATAGCTTGACCACACCAGGTCCGAACCATCTGGCGCCAGTTTCAGGACGAAGGCATTCTGCATTCCATATGAGCCGTTGTCCACGCCGTCAAAATCAGGCTGAAAAGCGTTCTTAACGGGAAAGCCCGGTCCGGCCCGGCCGGCCGCATATACATAGCCCTGCTCGTCCACTTCCACGCCGTAAGCCCTGTCGTAGTTCGGCCCGCCGACAAGAGTGGACCAGAGCAGAGTACCGTCTGGAGCGAATTTGACGATAAACACATCGCACGGCCCGAATTGCTGCGCGCCGCCGGTCTGCAATTGCCGGCAATAAGCCCCGGGCGTCGTGGGAAAATCCGGCGAAGCAGTACCGCCCACAACGTAAATGTTGCCGGACTTATCGACCGCCACATCACGGGCGTGCTCCCAGTCACTACCGCCGAAATACGTAGAAAAAGTCAGATCGTACGCATCGGCGGCAAACGCCAGGGACGTCATCGCCAGGACCATAATAATTGACCGGCAATGATTGAATTTAAACTTCGCAGAACATAACCGTCCCTCGTCGTAATGGGTGGCATACGGTGAGAGCTTTTCAGAGCTGTTCTCCTTCAACATTACAAAAACCTCCAGACCATAACAGATGGATTTCAAAAGTAACCTGCCAACAGATAACACAAGAAAATTTCATAACCTATAGGCAAGTTATTTTAACAAATCTCCCGCAAGATACTCCCATATTTTTTGTAACTTTCCGCCGGGGACGTCTGACAGGATTTCCACATTAGTTTTTGGCTTCCTACGAAGTACATAATTGATTAGAATAACAGATTATGAGCCGTTGTCAGTAGAAACTATTTTATCGCGAGTCAGAAAAATATACCGAGATCGAAATCATGAAAAATATCCGAGTCGCATCCGTCCAGTTCGAGCATGCTGCTGGAGATAAGAAGGCAAATATCGCTAAGATTGAAAGTTTCGTTCAGCAGGCCGCCGGGCTGGGTGTCGAGCTTATCGTATTCCCTGAAGCCTGCATTACCGGCTATTTGTTTTTACGGAAGCTTTCTCG
>DQCG01000125.1:5171-7936 GCA_003533825.1 Phycisphaerales bacterium | reverse complement strand
TACTCCGGAGCAGGTTTTTAATCTGCACACAGAGTTAGTCTTCAACGATGGTGTCGGCCCGGACGGCCGGAATGCCGACCATGACTGGTCGAACTTCGTCTTCGGGGTATCAACCGGCATCAACCTGACCGAAGAGCTCGTTCTGACTCCGGGAGTGTATCATCAGATCACAATGGATAGTTCGGTGAATGACGATAAGGACGAGACCTGGGCCAACTTGAGCATGACGTACAAATTCTAAAACGTTTCAGAATTTATTGCTTTACATTTGAAGAAAAGGCTGGTTCAGGAAACCAGCCTTTTTCTATGTTGATTCGAAAGACTCTCGATCAACAAAAATGCTGACACTAATCAACACAAACAAAATGGCCCCTCTGATCGGACCGATCGGCCTGGACTATGTCGCCGCTTCGGTCCAAGAGGCTTCTTTAGAGGTGGAAGTCCTCGACCTTGGTTTAGCAGATGAACCGGAACTGGCAATAAAAGAGCACTTTTCCGGCCGGGATCCCGAATTAGTAGGGCTCTCTTTTCGAAACGCCGACGATTGTTTTTGGCCCAGCGCCGATTGGTTTGTTCCCGGATTGAAAGATACGATTAAAACTATCCGAGCTTTAACCGACGCCCCGATCGTCATCGGCGGAGTTGGATTTTCAATATTGGCCAAACCTATTGTCGAGTACACCGGCGCTGATTTCGGCATATTAGGCGACGGCGAGGCCTCAATAACCGAACTGTATCATCAGTTAAAAACAGAAAGAAGATTCAAAGATGTCCCCGGTCTCGTATGGCGGGAAAACAACAAAATCCACAATAATCCGCCCTCCTGGCCTGATTCGATTTCATTAGGTACTGCCCGCAATTTCATTGACAACCCAATGTATTTTAAGCGAGGCGGACAATGCGGACTGGAAACCAAACGCGGCTGTAATCGTGACTGCATATATTGCGCCGATCCTTTGGCTAAAGGCAACAGGCTGCGACTGCGAAATCCTTCCGAAATCGCCGATGAGGTTCAATCTTTATTATCACAGGCAGTAGATGTATTGCATCTTTGCGACTCTGAGTTCAACGTGCCCCGAAGCCATGCCCTTGCAGTCTGTAAGGAACTTAACAGCCGCTCGCTCGGAGACAAGATTAACTGGTATGCCTATCTGTCACCGGTACCGTTCGATGCGGAGCTTGCCGAAACAATGGCCCGGGCCGGATGCGTTGGAATTAACTTTACGGGAGATTCGGCCTGCGAATTGATGCTCCGGACATACCGCCAGCGGCACAGCAGAGAGGACCTCGCCGCAGCAGTCAAACTCTGCCGGCTGAACAAAATCGCCGTTATGATAGACCTCATGCTGGGCGGGCCGGGCGAAACACCGCAAACAGTACGAGAAACAATCGATTTTATAAAGGAGATTGATCCCGATTGTGCCGGTGCGGCGCTCGGCATACGCATTTACCCCGGCACCGCTATGGAAAAAATAGTTGCCGAAGAAATTCGAGAGGGAAAAGATTTTAATATCCACCGGAAATACAGCGGACCGGTCGACCTGCTTAAACCTACATTCTACATATCCGAAGCTTTGGGGCAGCAGCCGGCGGAACTGATACGGGATATGATCGGCGGCGACAGAAGGTTCTTCGAGCCTGCTGTTGAGACCGATAATAAGGCAACAGAAAGCAATGATGCCACCAATTACAACTACAACGAGAACTTATTGTTGACACAGGCAATCCGGGAAGGTGCACGCGGCGCATACTGGGACATTTTACGGCAGCTCCGGGGCGGCTGATCATATAAGCCGCAAAGATGGAGCCCCTGCCATGTTTTTCAAGGCTTTATTTGAGACACACATTATCGTTTGTCGTTGTCTCCGTGTCTTCCATTCTTGCGTGTAAACATATCGAATAAAATAGGCATTACGACAAGCGTAAGGACGCCGGAAATCAAAATCCCGCCAACGGAGGCGATACCGACACCGTTACGCATTTCGGCGCCTATTCCTCTGCCCACTGCCAGCGGAAGCATTCCTAAAACCGCGGCCAGGGTTATCATCATAATAGGTCTGAATCGCTCACACGCCGCGGTAATCATCGCCTTGTGAATCGGAACGCCTTCTCTCACTCTGGCTTTTTCAGTCTAAATCTGTTTAACGCTGTGGTGATGATCTTACTTTCGGCGTCGAAACTCGCTTCCATATGGGGCAAATGCATATTGAGTAGGCTCTTGACACCACGAATACTCTCAGGGTGTGTGTGTGGGCAAGTTCTCGGGCGCGAGTCAATGATACTTCCGTAAGGTCATTTGTTGCGACAACGTCGTCCACAAGTCCCAGGTCAAAAGCTTGCTTCGCATCGATTTTAGTCGTTGCCAGAAGAATACGATTGGCCCTGCCCCATCCCAGGTATAGAGGCAGAAAATACGCCAAACCCCCAATTGGCGGCAGGCCTAACTCGTGACATCGAATATGGAACACGGTATCCTCGCTTACTATCCTGAGGTCATAAGCAAGGCTGGTGCCGAAGAATGCTGTTGCCACGTCACCTTGTAAGGCGATGAGCACGAGTTTGGAACATCTCCTTACCTTCCTGATAAAGCGCCACATTGCATTTTCTTCTAAAGTGATTCCTTGTTTTTGCCCTTCGGTCAAACTCTCAGATCCCTGACGTCTCTTTAGTTTCTCCAGGAACATGTCTGCACGCCAAGGACTGAAGCAGGATTTGTCGCAAAGAAATAACATAGCGGTGACTTCAGAGGATTTTTCAGCCGCCTC
>DQCG01000125.1:0-5096 GCA_003533825.1 Phycisphaerales bacterium | reverse complement strand
AGCGCTGCGCATCAAGGACGCTCAGGTAGCTGTCAATCCCATTTGTATAGCGTTTATTTGAGAGGCTATAGATCTTCTGTGTGGAATTAACTATAGACTGTTGCGCCGCCACCTGTTGATCCACAGTACCTCGCACGGCAAGGGCATCGGCTACCTCCCTGAAAGCAGTCTGGATGGCCTTCTCATACTGTGTCAGTGCGATTTTCTGAACCGCCTTGCTAACCCTGTACGCAGCCCAGGTGCGGGCATCAAAAATCGGCATAGCTACCTGCGGGGCAAAGCTCCAGGTGCCTGAACCGGAACTGAATAGGCCGGATAGCTCATCGCTTGCGGTTCCCACCGCGGTGGTCAGTGCAATGCGGGGGAAAAAGGCGGCCCGAGCCACGCCGATAAAGGCATAGGCACCTCTTAGCTGATGTTCCGCCGCCATAATATCCGGTCGCCGAAGGAGTACATCGGAAGACAGGCCTGGGGAAATATCCTTGGGCGGACTGACGCTTGCCAGGCCAGCGGGCAATATATTTTCCGGCACCGGAGAGCCGGCCAGAAGGTTTAATGCGTTTTGATCCTGCGCCACCAGTTGTGTATAGCGTGCAACATCTCCCCGGGCTACATCCACCTGGGTTTGTGACCGGTGCAGATCCAGTTCGGTGGCGAGGCCTATTTCGTATTGCTGCCGGACTAAATCGTAAACGCCCTGCTGCATCTCAAGGGTGGATTGGGCCAAGTTGAGGTTCCCTCGATCTGCGGCAAGGGTCAGATACACCCTGGCAACCTCGGACACCAGCGCGATCTGTGCGCTGCGACGGGCCTCTTCTGTGCCTAGGTACTCCTGCAGTGCCTGTTCTTCCAGGCTGCGGATGAGGCCGAAAAAGTCAATTTCCCACGAAGTTATTCCCAGATTAACATTAAATTGCTTGGTTGTCCTCGGCTCTCCGGGAGGCGTAAGATCGGCGGAACCCCGTTGTTTGCTTCCAACGCCCGTGGCACCAATTGCTGGAAACAGCTCGGCCCGTTGAACACCATAGAGGGCCCTTGCTCTTTCCACGTTCAGAGCAGCAAGCCGCAGATCTCGGTTGTTATTGAGAGCCGTCTCGATAACCTGCTGAAGCTTGGGGTCGGTGAAAAATTCCTGCCACCCGAGTTCATCGGCGGTCGGGATTCCAGGCGGAGATTGGCTTTTCTGATATGCCGGACCATCCGGCCAGTCAGTTGGGATCGGCGCTTCCGGCTGGGTGTATTTCGGTGTCATAGAGCAGCCGCCCGGAAAGAGGATTATTCCAATCAGTAAAAATAATAATTGTCTATTCATATCATTGAACCCCTGATGGATTTTCATTAACAGATTTCACAGTTACACTTTTCTTCCGTTTGCCAAAGGTTTTCTCGATTATCACATAAAACAGCGGAGCAAACAGGACTACCAGAATCGTACCGGTAACCATTCCGCCCAGCAGCGCCGTACCAATAGCTTTCATTGCCCCTGCTCCCGCGCCTGTGGCAATAGCCAGGGGAATCACAGACAGGCCTGTCGTCATCGCGGTCATCAGGACAGGACGCAGCCGCAACTTTACCGCATGGAGTGCGGCCTCAATCAAGCCTGCTCCTTGTTCAAAACCTTCCTTGGCAAACTGAACGATCAGGATGGCGTTTTTGGTGGCCAACGCCAAGGTGTTCAATAGACCTATCTGAAAATAGATGTCGTTTGTCAGTCCACGCAGACCTGAAGCAAGCGTACCGCCAATCAGCCCCAATGGCATTATCAGCAAAATTGTAATGGGAAGAGCCCAACTCGCATACAGACCTGCCAAATAGAGGAACACGATAAAAATGGCAAATGCGAACAAGTAAGGCGCCAAGGACTTTCCCTGCCGTTGCTGGTATGAAAGGCCGGACCAGTCATAGCCGATTCCCTGCGGCAGCTTCGAAGCGAGCTCTTCCATAGCTTCCATGGCATCGCCGGAACTATATCCCGGCGCCTGCTCGCCCCAGATGTTCATAGATGGAAAAGCGTTGTAACGCTCCAGCCGGGGAGAACCACTCGTCCAGTGGGCCGAGGCGAACGAGGAAAACGGTACCATCTTTCCTACTGTGTTGCGGACATAAAGTTTTTCCAGGTCCTTCGGCAGCATCCGGTAGGGGGCATCCAACTGAACCCAAACGTGTTTGACTCGCCCGGCCTGAATGAAATCATTGACATAGGCGCCGCCAAAGGCCGCCGAAATGGTATTATGAATTGAGGTGATAGGTACACCCAGCGAGCCAGCCTTTTCCCAATCCACATCGATCCGATATTCGGGAACATCTTCCAAACCGTTAGGCCGGACTCTCATTAGCCTCGGATCCTGTGCCGCCATGCCGAGAAGTTGATTGCGAGCCTGTGTCAGAGCCGCATGTCCGACACCTCCGCGGTCCACCAACTGGAAGTCGAACCCTATAGAATTGCCCAATTCGGTGATGGCGGGTGGCCCAAAGACGAAAACATTAGCATTTCGAATTTTGGAAAACTCCGCCATTGCCCGACCAATAATGGCATTAATCCGCAAATCCTTCCGGTTGCGAAGGTTCCAATCCTTCAGCTTGATAAACGCCAAGCCGTTGTTCTGAGTTCTTCCTGAAAAGCTGAATCCGGCAACAGTGTCACAAGATTCCACCGCTTCCTTTTCATGTTCCTGGAAATAATGCTGGACTTTGTCGGCAACCGCCCGGGTCTGTTCCAGGGTCGCACCGGTCGGCATAAGAATCTGGGCCAGCAGGATCCCCTGGTCCTCATCAGGCAGGTAGCCTGTCGGCATTCGCATGAAGAGGAATCCCAGGCCGGCCACAATCACGATATACAAAACCACATAACGCAGTTTCCGGGCCAGCGCCCGGCCGACAAGTTTCACAGTAATATCCCGGAAGCGGAAAAATATCTTGTCAAACCATACAAAAAACGGACGAAAGATTCTAATCGCATACTCGGCCGGCTCATGTCCTTTGGCAACCGGCCTGAGTACCATAGCGCATAGCGTAGGCGACAGGACCAGGGCCATCAGGAGCGAGACCATCATCGTCCCGCATAAGGTCATAGAAAATTGACGGTAGATAAGCCCCGTTGAGCCGGGGAAGAAGGCGAGGGGAGCAAACAACGCTACAATTACCAAATCCATCGAGATTACCGCAGTGGTGATCTGACTCATGCACTTAATGGCAGCATCCCGGGGGGAAAGACCCTCTTCTGTCATAATTCGCTCGACGTTTTCCACTATCACGGTGACGTCGTCCACAATTACGCCGATAGAGAGCACCATGGCGAACATCGTCAGCATGTTTATTGAAAACCCGAAAATACCCAGACACGCAAATGTACCCAATATCACAATGGGCACCTGGATGGTCGGAATCATAGTGGTCCGAAGGTTACCTAAGAACAGCCACATAACCAAAAAGACAATCACAATCGCCTTAATAAGAGTCTTAGCGACCTCGCGGATGGAAACCCTGATAAATGGGGTGGTATCGTAGGGATATACGACCTTCAGCCCATCTGGGAAATAGCGGCTCATCTCTTTCATTTTCGTTTTGACAGCATTGGCTGTATCAAGGGCGTTGGCGCCGGGTGACTTCCGGATAATCACCATGCCCGCCGGTTTTCCGTTGTATATTTCATCGATATCATAATAGTCCGTTCCTATTGCCACCCGGCCAACGTCCTTGACTCGCACAATGGAGCCGTCCGGATTGGTGCGCAGCGGAATGGAGCCGAACTCCTCCGGCGTCTTGAGCAAACTCTGGACAATGAGATTGGCGTTCAGTCGCTGGCCTTTCACTGCCGGCGCCCCACCGAATTGACCGGCGGACACCTCCACATTGTAGGCACGCAATCCCATAACCACATCTTCTATGGTCAGGTGATAATTGGTCAGCTTATCCGGGTTCAGCCAGATGCGCATGGCATGTTCGAAACACAGGAGTTGCGTCTCGCCGACCCCCGGCACGCGCGATATAACCTTATCGATGTTGGAAGCCAGATAGTCCCAAATATCGATGCCGCTCATGCTGTTGTCTTCTGATACCAAGCCGACTGCAAGCAGGTAGTTTTTCGTGGCCTTGCCGACATCAATGCCCGTTCGCTGAACCACCTCCGGCAGGTGCGCCATGGCAAGTTGGAGCTTGTTCTGCACCTTGGACCAAGCGACGTCTGGATCGGTCCCCGGGGCGAAAGTGAGTTCCAGCATCGAAGAGCCGGCGGAATCGCTCGTGGCCGACATATATATCATGTCCTCAAGGCCGGTCATCTTCTGCTCGATGATCTGGGTAACGGTGTTTTCCACCGTTTCCGCCGATGCCCCCGGGTAAAAGGCAATGACCATAATGGAAGGTGGAGCGAGATTCGGATACTGCGAAATGGGCAGAAAAAAGATTGCCAGCACACCTGCTGCCATAACCATAATAGCGATGACCCAGGAAAGAACCGGTCTATCCAGAAAGAATTTCGAAAACATAGGATTTTTCCTTTTAATTCGTATTTACAGATGGCTGAACTGTCTTCTCGGCCGCTGGACCATCTTTGTGAGCCGCATCGAATGGAACAACCTTTACAGAAGCACCGGGCCTGACTTTTTGAACACCTTCGACAATGACCCTATCGCCGGGATTAAGGCCGGACGAAAGCAGCCATTTGTTGCCGATAGCTCTATCGAGCGTGAGCATCCGTTGCTGAACCTTGTTGTCAGCATCCACAATCAGCGCGACGGGATCACCTTTCGGGTTGCGGGAAATTCCCTGCTGCGGAACAAGAATGGCCCGCTCATTGACACCTTCTATAATAACCGCCCGCACGAACATGCCCGGCAGAAGAATGCCTTCCGGATTTGGAAAGACTATCCGCAGGATGACTGACCCGGTCGTCGGGTCCACCGTGACATCCTGGAATTGAAGCGTCCCTTCCGAAAGATATGGCGTGCCGTCTTCCAGGATGAGCTTCACCTTGTTCTGATCCGTTCCATCGTGATTAAGACGGCCGTCCTCTAAGCGCCGCTGCAGACGCAGCAGTTCGGTGGTGGACTGGGGTACATCCACGTAGATGGGGTCCAGTTGCTGAATAGTCGCCA
>DQCG01000047.1 GCA_003533825.1 Phycisphaerales bacterium | reverse complement strand
CGCACCAGCACAAAGACACCTTTGCCCTGTTTGGCGGCCATATCCGCGAAAGGCTTGATACCGTCGGCCCCTGTGTAGCCGTTTATAGTGATGGCGTCCGGTGCCAGGGTATCTTCGAGACCGGCCAGTTCCGGGTTTTCCAGATGAGCGGAGGCGTAAAGTTCCGCCGTGTGACCGATATCGCCACGCTTGACATCGCCGATAATCTCGATGCCCAAATCGTCAGCCTCGGTAATCAGGTTGTAGTATGTTTCTACACCTTCCCAGAGATATCTCTCGAAAAAGGCGATATTTATTTTCACCGCCGGCACCATCGGCGCGACAATCCGCATCGTCTGCGTACAAAAATCGAAGATTGCATCGACCGCGGCGGCGGCATCGAATTCGTCGTTCATCTGGCGGTGGCTTCTAATTGCCTCCGGGAGCCTGGTATAAACGGGATCCAGACCAACGATTAAAGACGTTTTCTTGTTTCTCACTGCCTCACAGAGGCGGTCAGCAAAATGACTTGCCATTTTCGAGCCCTCATACTTGGAAAAAACTTTAACTAAACGCTGGAGCTACTATAATCACAGAACTGGTTTCGAGCAAGAGAGAAATATTAAATATGGAAAGAGATCCGAAAATTCGTAAGAAAACGAGATTTAAAAAAATTATCATCTGGCTTTTAATCGACCTGGCCGTGGCTGCCGTTGTTTTTGTTTTGCTAATCCACAGGCCCGGCAGCTATGATCCGGTCGATTTTGACTCCTTAAACCACGATGAGGGGCAGGTTAGTCCGTATCTTACGCACGAATTGTCGCCTAATCTCTATAACAATTCGCAACGCGGCGAGCCGTTCGACCTGGTCATCACGCAGAGCGGGATAAACGAAATTGTCGCCGGTCTGGGATGGCCGAAGTACTCTGAGGGCGTTATGCTGTACGCACCGGCGGTGCTTTTCGTGCCGGGATCCGTCGTGCTGATGGGAACGGCGAATATCAAGGGTGTGGAGGTTATCATAACGATTGAGCTGCAGCCGAAGATTGATGAGCAGAGGCTGCTAAATCTGAATGTGGTAAAAGTCAAGATCGGCGCTGTGAATATTACACCGCTTGCCCGGATGATAAGCAAAAAGATGTATACCGAAAGGCTTGCCTCAATGCCCGTGGATACGGAGGCTTTGCAGACAAAGATAGTTGGATCATTGCTGAACGAAGAACCGTTCGAGCCTGTCTTCAGGGTTGAAGATAACAAGGTGCGGATTGAGAAAATTACCATAAACCAGGAAAAGCTGACGGCTCATCTGGTGCCGGCCTCGTAGCATATCTCGCATAGAACATCTCGAAAATCATAGCGTAAAGCTAAAAAACAGACTAAAAGCCCAAAAATCAACAATTTAGGGCCAGTTACGGGAAATGTCCGGCTGTGGCGGAATTAATGGGAAAAGGAGTTTTTTGGTCGTTAAAAGTCCGTTTTATACGGACTTTATGATGTTTTTTACTGAAGAATAAGCTCTCTATATACGATTTGGACTAAAATTTATACGAATTTGACAAAATAGTTATTGCTCTTAACGGATTTGACGATTATTATAAGAAGTTTAGTTATAAGGATTAACGGCTGCCAAAATAAGCTTTGAATTTATGAGGTGTTTGAAATGCTTTTGACAGGATTAGCGAACAGTGCATAGTAGGCGAACAATGATTGGGCGCGGCTATGCTTATGCAAATATGGTAGCTTGGCAATCGCTGTTTCTGCTTCGATATCGGGAAACGAACGAGGTTTTGTTACCGGGTTCCCGCTTGCAGAGAAATCTGCAAAATCGGGCCCCTGACCGGAGGCAGATGATGTAATACGAAGGTAAAGTATAACCTCAGTTCGTTTTGCAGCGTAAGGGAGTCTCTTTTTCAGAGGCTTGCCCGATTGAAGTGGAAACCCGGTGGTTTCCATTTTTTTGTTCGGCACGAATTTCCCGTGCTGTGTTGTAGAATATTAGTCGGAAAGAAAAAACGATGAATCAGGAATTGCTACGAATCGTAGAAAACATTGCTCGCGACAAGAATATCGATAAGGAATCGATATTTGTAGACCTGGAAGAAGCTATGGTTTCGGCTGCGAGGAAGCATTTTGGTGAGCCTGAAAGCGATATCGTCGTAAACATCGACCGCAGCACCGGGGAAATTACCGCCGTTAAGGATGATGTGCAAATTGATATCAAACAGCTCGGCCGAATCCCCGCCCAGACTGCCAAGCAGGTGATCATCCAGAAAATACGGGCCGACGAGAGAAATAGCATCTATGCCGAGTTCGTCCAGCGAAAAGGAGAAATCGTAAGCGGCACGGTTGTGCGGTACGAAAGCGGGGCACTGATTGTCAACCTGGACCGCTGGACCGAAGGTTTTATGCCAAAAGGTGAACAGATAATGGGCCAGAATCATCGGGTCGGCGAAAGAATTCGATGTTTGATTCTTGATGTAAAGGAAACCTCGAATCAGGTAAAAATTATTCTTTCTCGCACGCATCCCGATTTTCTTCGCCGGTTGTTTGGATTGGAAGTGCCGGAAATAACTGAAAAAATTATCGAAATAAGGGCACTTGCGCGTGAGGCGGGTTACCGAACCAAAGTTGCGGTAGTGTCATTTGACGAGAAGGTCGATCCTGTTGGAGCATGCGTGGGTGTGCGGGGCAGCAGGATAAAGAATATAGTTGAGGAGCTTGGCGGAGAAAAAATAGATATTGTCCGCTGGAATGAGTCGTCCCAGGTGCTGGTGTCAAATGCATTGATGCCTGCGAAAGTCAGTGAAATTGCGTTATGTTTCGAGTTGGGACGGGCGACAGTTGTTGTAGACGAGGAGCAGCTCAGCTTGGCCATCGGCAAGCACGGGCAAAATGTCCGGCTGGCTGCCAGATTGACCGGCTGGGATATCGATATACTCACTCCTGAGGAATACAATCGAGGTATTGAGCAACTGGCAAACTGCATAAAGACTGTGGAAGACGCTGATGAGGCAATGGTTGACAAGCTGATAGCGCTGGGTGTCATATCAATTTCGGACCTGGAAGACGTGGGTATTGAACCGCTGGTTAATGAGCTGAAGATTGACTCGGACGTAGCCGGCAAGCTGGTTACGGCAGCGGCTAAAGAAGCCGAACGTATGGCGGCCGAGACGAAACAAAATGAGGCGGAAAAGGAACTGGCCCAGAAGGCAAAGGCAGGGAGTGACGAATAATAAACATATCTCGTTCGGGATATGACCTAATAAACGCGAATGAGATTGGAGAATTTTTTTGGCTTCTACAAGAGTTTACATTTTAGCCAAGGAGCTCGGTGTAAAAAGCTCTGCTATTGTAAAGAAATGTCAAGATGAAGGTCTGGACGTAAAGAACCACATGTCAGTGATTTCGGTTGGCCTGGCTGCGACTATTAAGGAATGGTTCAGCGAAGGAGACAACGTAACGACGATCGAGACCACTGATAAGGTAGATCTTAAGAAAGTCCGGATCAAGAAGAAAACGAAAGCAAAGCCGAAGCCGGCGAAGGAAGAAGCAACAGAAGAAAAAGCCAAGAAGGCAAAGCCGGCTGCCAAGAAAACCAAGCGGACCAAGGCAACTGCCAAAACCGAAGTCGATCAAAGTGAGCAGCAGGAAGCAACCGGTGACGAAGATATGCAATCGGGCACTGCGGTAATTACCGAAGAGCCGCCGCTTCCGGAAGAAAAGATTATCGAAGCGCCAAAGCCCGAACCAGAACCGGAGCCTGAACCTGAGCCTGAGCCGGAGCCTGAGCCAATCGTACCTGCCGGGCCGATTTTGGAAAAACCCGAGCCGGCTCGATTGAGCGGACCGACGGTTGTTAGAGTCGAGGCGCCCGAGCCCATACGACGATCAAGGCCGAAGCCAAGAGCCAGGTACGATGCACCTGTTACAGAGCCTTTGATGTACAGCCAGCAGAGAGATGGAGGGCCGGCTGTCACTCAGATCAAAGATAAGAAACATTCACCAAAGCGACATAAAGAAAGAACACATGGGCGAAGACGAGACGAGCGAGACGCGGAAACGTCAAGAAGGTCTAAGCCCGATAGCAGATGGCGACAAATAGACATTGAAGAAAGACGAGCCCGACTTGATGCGGCCGGCGGTGAGGGTCTGCGATCAAGGCCTATGCGTAAAATCGCCACCAAGTTCAAGCAGCAAGTCTCGGCGGTTGCCAGAGCGAAAAAAGTTTTCGTCAGCGAACCGATTACAGTAAAGGATTTATCCGCAGCCCTGGCAATTAAATCATCGGATATTATCCTCAAACTCATGCAGCAGGGTATAATGGCCACGGCTAATCAGGTCATAACTAATGACGCCGCCGAGCTGATTGCTCTGGAGTTCGAAACCGAGCTGGTGGTGGAACATAAAAGCACGCTGGAAGAGAAGATAAGAGACGAATTTGAGAAGCGCCCCAGAAATAACCTCCAGAGGCGGGCTGTTGTTGCTGCAATGCTCGGACATGTTGACCACGGCAAGACAAGCCTGCTGGATAAAATCCGGTCGACCCATATAGCCGCCGGCGAGGCGGGCGGTATTACCCAGCACATCGGGGCATCTGAGGTCACGTGGGATCAGAAGAAAGTGACATTTCTCGATACTCCCGGGCATGAGGCTTTTACGGCCATGCGTGCCCGGGGCGCCAATATGACCGATGTCGTAGTGCTGGTGGTTGCCGCTGATGACGGTGTTATGCCACAGACCATCGAGGCGATAGCCCACAGCAAGGCAGCGAAAGTGCCGATTATTGTGGCGTTGAATAAAATAGATTTGCCCGGCTGCAACATAAACCGTGTTTACTCTCAATTAGCTGAGCAGGATTTGGCCCCTGCTGAATGGGGAGGCCAGACCGAAGTCGTAAAGACAAGCGCCACTACCGGCGAGGGGATAAACGATTTGCTTGAATCTCTTGATTATGTAGCTGAATTGATCGATCTCAAGGCCGACCCTACTGTCCCGGCGACAGGATGGATTGTCGAGGCGAGGATGTCGGCAAAGCGTGGCCCGGTTGCCACACTGTTAATCAGGGAAGGTCAATTGAATAAGAGCGATATCATTCTGGCCGGCGGTGCTTTCGGCCGAATAAAAATGTTGAAAAACAGCTACGGCAAAAGGATTAAAACAGGATCGAGTTCCATGCCGGTGGAGATCACGGGCCTGAGCGATGTGCCCCAGGCCGGCGACAGATTTTACTGCCTGGATGACATCAACACAGCCAAGGATGCCGCGGAGGAAAACCAGATAGACTACAGAGAACGCTCACTGGCCGAACGGACACAGGTAACACTGGATAATTTATTCAGCCAGATAGAGGCGGGCAAAGCAGAATCGTTAAATCTTATCATTCGGGCCGATGTCCAGGGTTCGGTCGATGTCTTAAAAAAGTATTTATCTGATCTAAGCGTCGAAGAAGTAAAGATTAATATTCTGCACGCAGCGCCCGGCGGAATTACAGAGGGCGATGTTGTGCTGGCTGAGGCGTCGAATGCTATTATTATTGGCTTTAACGTTGTCAGCGAAGAACATGCGGCCAAGATTGCGGAAGCCAAAGGCGTTGAAATAAGACTCTATAGCGTCATATACCGGATAACCGAAGATTTGCAGAAATCAATGGTCGGCTTGCTTGAGCCGGAAGAGACAGAGAACTCAATTGGCAGAGTTGTTATAAGAACTACGTTTAAGATTTCACGGATTGGAACGGTGGCCGGTTGCTTTGTCAGTAGTGGGTACGCCAGCAAGAACGCCAGAATACGGCTGATTCGCGACAATATTGTGCTAAAAGATAACCTGAACATAGAATCGCTGAAGCATTTCAAAGATGATGCTCGTGAAGTCAAAGCAGGCCTGGAGTGCGGAATCAAAATAGCGGGATTCGATGATGTAAAAGTCGATGATGTGCTTGAGTTCTATGAAATTGTGAAAGTAGCAAGAACGCTTTGAATCAAAAATTGAATATTGACTATTGATACTGCAGGCGGGAATTTGAGCTTCTAAACAATAGTCAATAATATAGGCAATAGTAAATGTTCAGATGGCAACTCGAAGGCAGGAAAAAGTAGCTCGCGTTGTAAAAGAGGCTGTTAGTGATGCTATTGCCCACCATCTTAACGACCCTCGCATCGATGGTTTCGTGAGCGTCACGAGAGTCGAGATGGCTGCTGATTTGCGTAATGCCGATGTGTATATCAGCATTTTTGGAAGTGACCAGGCGGGGCAAAACAAGGCTTTTACGGCGATAACACATGCAAAGAGCAGGATACAAGCTTTGTTAGCCGACAGGATACAGAGTAAATTCTGCCCGGTTTTGCATTTTTACAAGGACGAGAAATTTAAAAAAACGCTGGAAACTTTGAATCTGATAGACGAGGCTGTTAAAGATTTGAAGAATAAGGATTCCGACGGCGAAGACGATTTGATGAGTGAATAAATCAACGTATATACGCACTCGAACATGTATGCATTAAAGTGATCATTCCGGCAGAGGTTGGTATGAAGAACAGTAAAGATTATTCGAAAAAAACACAAAAGCTATATCGCACGTTGAGTCGTAAATATCCTAAGCTGCAAAAAGTCAGCCATGA
Organism: Phycisphaerales bacterium; assembly: GCA_003533825.1. Taxonomy (GTDB): domain Bacteria; phylum Planctomycetota; class Phycisphaerae; order Sedimentisphaerales; family Anaerobacaceae; genus JAFGPJ01. The sequence continues at coordinate 1,047 of DQCG01000047.1, read as the reverse complement.
GAATGTCATAGATGCGATTGTCTACGCCGTCGTAAGCGCCGAGCTGAGCGAAAAGGCGGCAGACTCCGCCATCAGGAAATTCGGCGAATATTTCGTTGATTGGAACGATTTGCGCGTTTCTCGGGCGGAAGAGATTGTTGAAGTTCTGGGTAAGGATACACCCGTTACAATGGGTATAGCTTTGACAATAACCAGGATTTTGAATGGTATATTCAACGAATATCATAAAGCTAATTTGAATGTTTTGAAAACTATTGGCAAACGTCCGGCCAGGCAGGCTCTTGAGAAAATTGATGCAGCCAGCCGGTTCGTAGTCGATTATTGCATGCTAACGTCTCTGGGAGGGCACGCCATACCGCTTACGGACAAGATGGTAAATTATCTCAAAAGCAACGATCTCGTTAATCCGGAAGCGGATGAGCAGCAGATAAGTGGATTTTTAGCCAAGCAGATTTCGGCTAAAAACGGGTACGATTTCTATGCCCTCTTGAGACGGGAGAGCGAATCAACCAGGGGCAAAAAGAAAACTAAAGTCAAGGCGACTACTGAAAAGAAAAGCAAAACAAAAACTAAAAGCAAGACAAAGACCAGGAAAAAAACAAAAACGAAGAAGAAAAAAACCAGGAGCAAAAAGGCCTGAAACGCAAAATGCGAAGCGCGGCACATAAAATGATGACAGAACAGATACTAAAATTGGGCATTCCCGCAGGCAGTCTGCAAAAGGCAACGATCGAGCTTTTCGACAAAGCCGGATTCCATATTCTTGATTCCAAAAGAAGTTACCTGCCTCGTATAGATGACGGGCAAATCCAGCTTAAAATGCTGCGGGCACAGGAAATGAGCAGGTACGTTGAAGATGGTGTTATTGACGCCGGCATTACCGGTTATGACTGGGTAATGGAAAACGGCTCGGATGTGACTGAGGTATGTGAGCTCGCATACAGTAAAGCCACGAGCAATCCTGCCAGATGGGTTTTAGCGGTGCCTGATGAATCTCAGGTCGAAAGCGCGGAAGGTTTGGCTGGCGGGATCATCGCGACCGAGCTT
>DQCG01000126.1 GCA_003533825.1 Phycisphaerales bacterium | reverse complement strand
CCAATCAAAGCCAATTTCCCGAGCCCGCACTGCCGAATGGAGGGGGGAAAAGGGGTCAGGCTTTTGATTTTGGTGTTGGGGTGCATTAACATTCGTTTGCTTTTGCAATAATCTGGCATCATGCCGTGATTAGCCGGAGCAGCAGCAGTTGGATTCGCCCATTATATCATACAGCGCGGGAACAACCGCCGGGATGTGTTCTTTGTGGATAATGATCGCCGAGGGATATCTGGGGACATAGACAAGTGCACATAAACACAACCGCAAAAATTGTAGGTGAAAAGTGTATGTGGATAACCGCCTCGACCCGCGATTGGTTGACTATAACACCGAGTTTATAGAATGCGTTTCGCTTCGCTTGCTATAGCCCCCTTCAGAAGCCGGCATCGGTGCTGCTGTCAGAATCGCTTACCGTTGTACGATTTGGATTTACTATGAATTGGCTCACAACTCCTGGGACTCTGTTGATCACATCATTGGGATCCGCCAGTAAATCAGTCTCACTATGAGCGTCCACGCCATAAACCGTTACGAGAAGTTCCTGGGTTTCGGGAGTAATCTCAAATTCCGCCCATCCAAAAGTGTGGCAGGCCAGGTAATCACCCTGGAGCAGTTCGGCGTCAATCAATCCTTCGGCTCCTGCATTGTTTTCATTGAGCCCTATAGGGTCATAATCAAGAACGTCGAGTTGAGTATTGACGAGGTTCTTTAAGAAATCATCTTTGTCGTTAACTATACTATCAGTATCAGGTTCCACAGGAAGCCTGTCATAGAAGGCCTTAAGGAATGGGGTCAGTACGCCGGCAGATGCGGCTAAGTTCACGGTAGAAGGGCCCAGAAGAGCATCAAAGAAAGCGACCGGACCCGTGACGACTTCGAAAGCACTTACGGGCGTGGACTCAACAGCCACCGGTTCCTCTGCTGCTCCCGTGAGCAGCTCCTGGTAGGCAAGGTTGTTCACAATAGTCCCATGAAAATCGCCGGCAATGAAGACGACGTTCTCAATGTGGTTCTCGTGGATGAATTTGAGTAGTTCGGTTCGCTCGGCTGCGTAGCCCTCGAACCGGTCCTCGGCGCCGATTATGCCAAAGTTCTGAATCGGCTCGGGGATTATAACAAATTTCCATGCGATGCCTTCCTGCTGGCTATCAAGCAGATCGTTCTTGAGGCAGTCCACTTGAGCACGCCCCAACATCGTCCGATCCGCAATGAATGTACCGGCCAGGAATGCCTCGACTTCATTCGAGTCAAATGGATCTGTGACGGCCGGCAAAGGCGCATCTCGAAAAGACCTTGCATCCAGAACAAGAACGGTTGCATCGCTTCCGTAGGTAGCCTTACGGTAGAACTTCGGCTTGCCGTCTGTGAGTACATCGTTAGGAGTATCCCACAGTTCGTTCCGTATCGGATGGTACTCCTGAAAAGCCTGCATAGCATCTTGATACACCTGAGTTTCGTTGACGAAGTCGACAGCATCTGTGAAAAGTGGAGGTTCCAAAGGATGAACATCCGGGGCATCGGGCGATTGACCCGGGACTGCGCCGCCTGCGAAATTATCAACAATCTCGTGGTCGTCAATAGTCGCTAAAATGGGTGTTGAGGCATTCATTACGGCCATTACGTTCGATCCGAATCGGGCGGCAAGATTCTCGTCGTGCTTGATACGAAAGTCCTCGAGGGTGCGTGCCTGCACAACACCTGGAAGTGCAGGTGTCTCGGAATCGGCGTAAATGCTATCTCCAAGCTTGATAAAGAAATCCAGATCACGTTCCGGAACATTCTTCAGGCTGGGAAAGGGTGGTGCCTGCTGCCAATCTCCCGATGCTCCGAAACGCAAACCTGCACTTACACCAATGTCCCAGGATGTCCTGAACTGACCAACTGCGGTCTCGTTCTGTGCATCAGTAACACGGTAGTAGTATTGGGTCGCCGGGATGAGCCCGCTTATCTCTACCTTTACCGGCTGATTCACATCAACGACCTCAACGGTTTCGTTTCCATCTATTATTTCAAAATCGTCAAAGATAGAGTACTCGAACGTCGCCTCTCCGAGAGCCGTGCTGTGGGCCCACAACACGGCGGATGCTTGCGTCGCATCCCCGGACGCCACACCATTCGGCAAGGTGGACATCTGTCCGCCGGCTGATAGAGGGGCGAACGCTGCAATCAACATCCAAACCAGGGACGAAACAGTAGGTCTATATTTCAAGTGCCTGGCCATCTTCCTGAACCTCCAATTCCCCCAATACTTCGCGACTATTCCCACCTCTGCCATACGATACTTCGTTGAGGTTGTCGTTGAACAACCGGTCGTCTCTTCCTCCACGAATCAGTGTAACCACAAAAGCCTGGTAGATTATCAGATGAAGCCTGAAGCAAGGCAATTAACAATGCGTTATACCAATTGTGCATAACAAATGTGCTTGTTGGGGTCATTTCGAGCGCAGCGAAGCAGAGTCGAGAAATCTGTTTAAATAGATTTCTCCACTTCGGGCCACTTTGTGGCCCTTCGGTCGAAATGACCA
>DQCG01000291.1:1864-2676 GCA_003533825.1 Phycisphaerales bacterium | reverse complement strand
TTGAGTCCGGCGACATCGAGGATCGTGGGATAGAAGTCCGTACTTATTACGGGAGTTGCGCAGGTCGAGCCCGGTTTGACTTGGCCGGGCCAGCGCACAATCAGGGGTACGCGGATACCGCCTTCATACAGATATCCCTTGCAGCCGCGAAGCGGATGAAGGTCGGTAACGCCCCCGAATGCCCCATTGTCGGAGGTGAATATGACCAGGGTATCGTCGGTAAGTTTCAATGCGTCTAATGAAACCAGCACACGGCTGATTTGGGTGTCCATGGCCTCGATCATGGCGGCATAGCGATGGTCCTTGAGACCGGGGCGTGTCTTGTACTTGTCGATGAGGTCCCGGGGCGCCTGCATTGGCCAGTGGACCGTGTAGTTCCACAATGCGATGAAAAAAGGCCTATCGCGGTGCTCACGTATAAAGTTAATGGCCTCATCGGAAAGACGCTCGGTCAGGTATTCTCCCTTCTTTCCGGCCTTGATCGCGGGATTCCTGTACGGCTCGAAGTAGCTGGGCGGCCCGCCATAGCAACAGCCGCCGACGTTCAGATCGAATCCCTGCCATTCGGGACGCCGTGCAGGCTCAGTTGTGCTCATTTCTTCTCGCTTGCCTGAAAGGTGCCACTTGCCGATGAAGGCGTTGGCGTAGCCGGCTTCTTTGAGCCGTTCGGCAATCGTAACATAGTCCAGTGCCAGATGATTGACGGTCTCGGCCGAACGCAAGGTGGCGTTGTCCGGCTGGAATCGTTCCTGATCGGGCAGATGGTTGGTGATAGCCAGCCGGGCCGGTGACTGGCCGGTCATGATGGCGGC